>WTGY01000141.1:67225-76739 GCA_011523365.1 Caldilineaceae bacterium | reverse complement strand
ACACCGGGGGCTCTGCGGGCCTCTTCGCCTACCGCTCGGCGCTGATCGGGTCGCGGCTGATCCGGGACGTGATGCGCCTGTGTTTTCTGATGGAGAGACAGTATGCGCCTTACGCAAAATGGTTCGGTTCGGCTTTTGCGCAGTTGGAGAGTGCGGCTGGTTTGACCGATATATTGCTGGCTGTGCAGAGGGCGGACACCTGGCAGGAGCGTGACCGCTGGCTGAGCGAGGCATATCGGGCCTTGGCTGGCCGCCATAACCGGCTGGGGCTTACCGAATCGATGCCGGAGAAGCCAGTACGCTTCTTTGGGCGACCGTTTCGCGTGATGGCGTTGCACGGCTTCGCTGAAGCGCTGCTAGGTTGTGTCGAGGATCCGGAGGTGCTGCTACTGGCCAAGCGGCGGCCAATAGGGAGCATCGACCAGTTCAGTGACAGCACTGATTTGCTGGAGGCGGCGGAGTTGAGGCCGACGCTGCGGGCGCTGTATGGATAGGGGTTAGTGGTTGGTCGCCAGGAGTCATTGATTTCCGTCTGAATCATGAATGCCGGATTATCAGGATTTCTGTAGCGGGCTCTCGACGGTACTGGCGACACCGGCAGGGCCTGTGTGGGACCTGCCTCGTCTGACTTGCCCAACTTTTGCCTGCCCTGGCTCATGCTCGGAACCAGCCAAGTCTCGGAACGCGGCCGTACGCACCCGGTCGCAAGCATGAGAGCTGGGATGAAGGCACAGACTCGGCGAGGCATGTTGTTGAAGGGGGGCGTTGCGGGGGGGAACCCCCCGCACAAGGGAGGGCCGAAGGCCCGACCGCCCAAAGGCGAGGAGAGAGTATGGAGGAGTGAGGAGTGAGAGATAGCTGGGTGCTTATGTTCGGCGGGGTCGCGAATTGACCGAGGCCGATTCGACAGATATTGGCATAGACACTTTGATGAGCGACAAGGCATATTGGAGACGATACGATGCATTCCACACTTCGGACTGAACGACTTATTTTGCGACCTCTTGCGGCTTCGGATGCGGAGGACCTTTTTGACGCGTATCGCAGGCCGGAAGCGATGCGGTTTATGGACGATGCGGCGCACAGTTCTGCGGCTGAGACAAAAAAGATGATCGATGGCATGCTCGGCGGGCCAGGGACGGTCTGGACCGTGCGCACGGCGGAGGACGGCCCGGCGCTGGGATATGTCGATTACATCGGCAATGCAGGCGTTCCGGGGATGGGCTACTTTCTGCATCCGGACCATTGGGGAAAGGGCTATACGAGCGAGGCTGTGCGGGCGGTGCTGGACTACGGTTTTGACGTGATTGGGCTGGACCGGGTGGAGCTGTGGATCAGTGAAGAGAACAGGGCGTCTGTACGTGTGGCTGAGAAGGTGGGATTCAGGCGCCGGGGCAGGATGCGGCAGAAGTATCATCAGGACGAGACGGGCCATGATAAGATCACCTACGGCATCACGGCGGAGCAGTGGCGGACGGGTCAGCTGGCGGGCAACGCGCAAGCTGCGTACCTGCTGGCGCCGATTCTGGCGGTGCCGGATGTGCAGGCTGCGGCGGCGTACTATTGCGACAAACTGGGATTCACGGTCGGCTTCCTGTACGGGGACCCGCCAACGCACGGGGGCATCCACCTGGGCGAATGGACGTCGGAGGGCGCGCATATTCAGCTTTCTCTAACGGATCAACCGTTGCCGGAGAAACCGCCGGTGGGGTTCTATGTGTTCATGGGCGAGGACGTTGACGGCTTATTTGAGAAGTACCAAGCGGCGGGTGTTCATATCGAACGGGAGCCGACGGACGAGCCGTGGGGGATGAGGGAGTTTGCGATTCGGGATTGCAATGGTTATCTGTTGCGTTTTGGCAGGCCGAGTTGAATGTTGTGCTGCAGATGACGGATGCGGTCTGACGGTGCCCATACTGGCGTATTGCCATACTGGGTGTCGGTCGCGGTCAGGAGAAAACGAAGATGGCGGCAGAGAGATTGGCGCGGCAAGAGCACATAGGTGAAGGAGCAGGGCTCTGGCAGTTCGCTCACGGGCGGGGTATGACGCGCCGTCGCTTCCTGCACCTGTTGTCGGCCGGAGGGGCGACGGCTGTGCTGGCGTCTTGCACAGGACTGCCGCTGCCCACCGCAGCCCCCACCGGCGCGGAGGAGATCAGGACTGAGGCTCCCCTATACTACAAGGATCCGGCGCCGTTCATCGATCACGGCAGCGGGAATCTGGAGGCGCGTCTGGAGAATATGGAGGGGTTGATCACTCCCAGCCGGCACTTTTTTGTACGCAACAACTCGGCCAGCCTGGATGTGGACTCAGCCGACTGGCGGCTCGCGATTGAAGGCGACGCTGTCGCCAATCCGCTGTCATTGGCCTACGACGATATTCTGGATATGCCCAGCCGGACATTTGTTTCTTACCTGGAATGTGCGGGCAACCATCGGTCCATGTTCGACCTGGTGAAAGGACAGGCGGCCGAAGGAACGCAGTGGGGGACCGGCGCGGTCAGCAACGGTAGATGGACAGGCACGGCGCTGCATGATGTGTTGGTTCGGGCGGGTATCACGGACGGGGCGGTCAGCGTGCTATTAGTTGGGCTGGACAGCGGCTCTCCGGAGGAGGGATTTCGGCGCGTGATGCCGGTTGAAAAGGCGATGGATAAGGATACGCTACTTGCCTACTCGTTGAACGGGGAACCTCTGCCAAAGGATCACGGTTTCCCGTTGCGGGCGCTGGCACCCGGCTGGGTGGGGGCCGCCAGCATCAAGTGGCTGGGGCGGATTGTCGTCTCCACTAAACAGCTTTGGACGCGGAATAACACGACCTCTTACACACTGATCGGCGATGCCTATCCGCCGGAGGGGGAGTCGTTGGGCAAGCCGGTAGCAGTGCAGACAATCAAGAGTGCGTTGGCGCTGCCGCGGCCAGCTGATCTGGCGGGAGGGGAGCAGCGCATTCACGGCTTCGCGCAGTCGCCGGCCGGACCTGTTGAGAAGGTGGAGTGGAGCGATGATTTCGGAGCGACTTGGAACGGTGCAACCGTTATCGAGCCAAGCGAAGGGGATTCGAGGTATTCATGGGCTCGTTTCGAATTCATGTGGGATGCACGGCCGGGGGAGTACACGATCATGACGCGGGCGACGGACGCCGCGGGCAATTCACAGCCGGATGAGATTCCCTTCAATGAGAAGGGTTATCTCTTCAACCAGCCAGTACCTCATCCGATACGAGTGGCGTAGAGCCGACAGATCCCCTTTTTGCGAGGCACGACATGATAGAGATCGCCGATCATACACGAATTGTTTCGGTTGCCGAGATGCAGCGCCTGGAAAAGGAGGCCGATGCGGGCGGTCAGAGCTATGCGGCGATGATGGAGCAGGCGGGGACTGCCCTGGCCGAAGCGATCCAGGAGAGCTATTCGGGGGGCGAGGTCCGTTCGGTGCTGGTGCTGGTGGGGCCGGGCAACAACGGCGGCGACGGGCTGGTGTGCGCGCGGCATCTCTGCGACGCCGGGTATCGTGTCCGGGTTTATCTGTGGGCGAGGGGCGGGGTTCCGGCTAAGGGAGGAGAGGCAGGAAAGAGAGGGAGGGAGGGGACGCCGAATAATAAGGCCAAGCCGAAGGAGGACTACGAGGGCCATTTGGGCAAGGTACTTGACCGCAGCGTGCCGACGCACAGCGCCGAAGAGGACAAGGATGGTGTGCAACTTCGGGCGTGGCTGGACGACGCTGATATTGTGGTCGACGCGCTGTTGGGGACAGGCGCCAACCGTGCGATTGAGGGGGAGCTGGCCGGTGTCCTGCAGCAGGTGCTCGAAGTTCGAAGGGACCGCCTGTTAACTGCTGGAGACTCGGCATATGAAGCTGGCTCTGAAGATGCGTCGGAAACGGGTGAAGGAGGAACGCCGCCGCTGGCAGTGGTCGCTGTGGATGTTCCCAGCGGTTTGAACGCGGACAGCGGCGCGCTCGATCCGGTTACGGTGCCGGCCGACATGACGGTGACTTTCGGTTGCGCGAAGGCGGGGCACTTTCAGTTCCCGGGTGCGGGGGTCGTTGGCGAACTGGCGGTTGCGGATATCGGCATTCCTCCGGAACTGACGGCTGATTTGCGGACGTTTTTCCTGACGCCGGAACAGGTATCCGGGCTTTTGCCGACGCGCAGCCGCAACAGTCACAAGGGTTCTTTTGGCAAGGGGATGGCGGTGGTGGGCAGCGTCAACTACCCCGGGGCCGCTTACCTCAGCTGTGCGGCAATGGGGCGTGTGGGCGCGGGGCTGGTGACGGGCGCGATTCCCCAGCCGGTGTGGGTGCCTGTGTCTTCGGCGCTGTCTGAACCGACGTGGATTCTTCTCAGCCACGATCTGGGCGTGGTAAACGAGGCTGCGGCCGCCAACGTGAGCGCAAGGCTGGAGGAATATGACGCTTTGCTCATAGGCTGCGGGCTGGGCCAGGAGAGCGCCACGCGCGGATTCATGGAGAGGCTGCTGCGTAAAAATCATCGACAGCGGCCCTCGGCGTTGCCGAGAGCATTCGCGGGATCAGGCGGCGAGACTTCTGCGGAGGAGACTGTGGCGTCAGGCCAGGGGACTGCTTCCGGCAGCGAGGCGGACGGGGATTCTGCGGCTAACTCGCCGTTCGGTCCGATCCGCCGCCGGGACCAGTTGCCGGCCGATTCCCTTCCGCTGCCGCCGACTGTCATTGACGCGGACGGTCTAAACAACCTAGCGCAGTTGGATGACTGGCCGTCGCTTCTGCCGGCCGACTGCGTGCTGACTCCGCACCCGGCGGAGATGGCCCGTCTTTGCGGTTTTGGCTCGGTGGAGGAGGTGGCAGCCGATCGCTGGAACCTGGCGCGGGAGCGGGCAGCGAAGTGGCAGGCGGTTGTTTTATTGAAGGGACCGTACACGGTGATCGCGGCGCCGGGCGGAGATCTGGCCGTCCTGCCGGTTGCTACTGCAGCCCTGGCCACGGCGGGAACGGGCGACATTCTGGCCGGCGCCATCACCGGCCTGCTGGCGCAGGGCCTTTCTCCCTTTTATGCCGCGTGTTTGGGGGCCTGGCTCCACGGGCGGGCGGGTGAACTGTGTGAAGAGCGAATCGGATGTGCCGGGGTTGTCGCCAGCGATCTGCTGCCGCTTCTGCCGGAGGCGATGAACGAGTTGCGGGGGTAAGGGATTCGGCGAGTAGTGGGTGGTGGCGCCGCCGGTCTGGAAGATTGGGCTGAACGGTTCCTGGATTTCGGCGGGGCGGTTGCTTGTTTCGGGCTGCGGGCCTGGGCACCCACGAGGGGTGCCCCTACGGGGGGTTTCGGTAGGGTGGCGCGCTTGGGGGCTGCGGGCCTGGGCACTCACAAGGGGTGCCCCTACGGGGGACGGCCGGGGGGAAGAAAATGTCAACGGGCCCTAGATGAATCAGGCGGAGGCGTTGCCTGATTTCCAGGCCTGGCGCAGGGCGCGAGCGCGCTGGATGAGGTCGGCCATGGGTTGGTGGGGGCCGGTGACGAGTGCGCTGCCGACCCCGAGAGCGGCGGCTCCGGCACTGGCCCAGGCGGCGGCGTTGTCCGGACCGATGCCACCGGTGGGAACGAACTGGACGTCGTCGAGCGGGGCACGCAGGGCTTTGAGATAGGCAGGGCCACCGATGTTGGCGGGAAAGAGTTTGAGAAGGCGGGAGCCGGCTGCGCAGGCGGCTTCGGCTTCGGTGGCGGTGTAGACGCCGGGGATGTGCAGGAGGTCGGCCTTGCGGGCCTGGTTGACGACGTCGGGATTCAGCCCCGGCGCGACGGTAAACTGTGCGCCGGCGGCCGTTGCGGCATTGAATTGGTCAACAGTGCGTACGGTGCCGGCCCCGATGTACATGTTTTCGCCGAAGCGGGCGCGCAGCATTTGGATCAGCTCCAGGGCGCCGGGGGTGTTGAGTGTCACCTCCATGACGAGAACGGGGGCTGCCAGGAGTGCGTCGCCGATCTCCAGGATTTTCTGGGCGGGAAAGTCACCGCGCACGATAGCGACGATGCCGTCTTCCTGCACTCTGCGCGCCATCTGATCCGTTCCCAAATTCATGCTCGCGCTCCCATTGAAAAGGGCGGCACTTTTGCCGCGTCTCCTGAAAAATCGGGGCTAATGTGACAGCTATTGCTTTTCGGGCGATTTCTCCATAGCTCCGAACCTATAGTAGTATAGCATTGATGATATTGCCGATTGGAGGAGTATCTGGATGAATATTGCCCTGGACGTGATGGGCGGAGATAATGCTCCACACGAGATTGTATCCGGCGCGATATTGGCGGCGCGGCAGTACGACGTGACCGTGTCGCTGGTTGGGCGGCCGGACGTCATCGAGCGGGAGTTGGCAAGGCATCCGACGCACCGGCTGGATCTGCCGATCGTGCCTGCCTATGAAGTGATCGAGATGTCGGACAAGCCGGTGAAGGCGGTACGCACCAAGAAGAACAGCTCGATGGTGGTGGCCTGCCAGCTGGTGAAGGAAGGCAAGGCGGATGCCTTTGTTACGGCGGGTAACACGGGCGGCGCGCTGGCCGCGGGCATTCTTCACTTTGGTCGGATGCAGAGCATTCTGCGTCCGGCGTTGATCGTTCCCTTTCCTACTTTGCGGGGATTCTGCCTGATCCTGGATGTTGGGGCGAATACGGACGTCAAGCCGGAGCAGCTGCAGCAGTTCGGGGTAATGGGCAGCGTATATTCACGGCGCATCATGGGCGTGCGAAATCCGAGCGTTCGCATTTTGAGCAATGGTGAAGAGGAAGGCAAGGGCAATCAGCTTGTCCTGGAGGCGACCGCATTGCTGGAGGAGACGCCCGGCATCCGGTTCATGGGGAACATCGAGGCGCGGGACGTGACAAGCGGCATTGCGGATGTGGTTGTCACGGACGGGTTTACGGGCAATGTTTTCATGAAGGGCGCTGAGGGCATCGTCAAGCTACTTCAGGGCGTCCTGTTGGATGAGATTACGGCCGGGCCGATCAGCAGTATTGGCGGACTGCTGGTACGGTCGGCGCTGCGCAGGATGGCGCGAAGGCTTGATGACAGTGAGTTTGGCGGGGCGGTGCTGCTGGGGCTGTCCAATCTGATGGTCGTCGGACACGGCAGAAGCAACGCCAACGCCATTCGCCACACGATACGGAATGCGAAGCAGTTGATTGATTCGCGACTGGTTGAGGAGATACAGTCGGGCGTCAGTGAAGTAATCGACAGCCAGGAAGAGGTAGTCGAACTCCAGCGGTAGTCTGCCCACTCATTGAAGAATCCAGTTCCATGAAAGTATACCGAAATTTACCGGCGATAAAGGCGAGAGAGCAGCGGGGGCGTCGTATTGCCCTGGGGGGTCTGGCGATCCTGTTTGTGGGGCTTCTTGCAAGTTTCACGCCGAACTGGTTTCCGCCGGACGAACCGGCCGCCAACGCTCTGGCCGGCTTTATACAGCGATACTGGACGGTAGTCAGCTTTGGCGCGCTGGCGGTGGGGTTTATCGCCTCGAATGTGGGGAGCTATTACATCAACCGATTTGCTCCCCGCCGCTGGCCGGGCAGCAAGAAGGTCGCGCGGCCAGATGAGCTTGTCGAGAACGGGCTGAAAGGTTTTGACGACAAGTATGCCCTGTTCCTGTGGGGCCTGGATGAAGTGCCCTACATATTGGTCGGGCCTTCCGGTGTACGTGTGTTTCTTGTGCGCAGCGACAAAGGGACGGTAACCGTATACGGGGACAGATGGCGGGAACGGTTCAGCCTGGGCCGATTGCTCACGTTTCTCAACCGGGAGGGGCTGGGCAACCCCACGCGTGAGATCGAGGAGACCGAACGGAAAGTCCGAGAGCTGCTTCAAGAGGGAGAGTCCAGCGGTGAATTGGCGGTAAACGCTGCCGACATTCCGATCGAGAGCGCGGCGGTCTTCATCAATCCGGCGATGCAGTTGGAGCTTGAAAACCCCTCGATGCCGGTGCTGCGGGTGGATCAGTTGAAGAAGTACGTGCGCACGAAGAAGGAGCAGCAGTTGAATGCCGGCGACGTGCGCGCGGTGACCGATTACCTACTCAGTGTCAGCGCGCTGGCGTAGCAGCTGCGCCTGGCATCAGTCGAACCCCAACCTTCTTTCCTTCAAACTGACATATTTGTCGCGGGTGATGATCAGATGATCGAGAACATCGATCTGCAGGAGCTTGCCGGCGGCGACGATCTGTTTTGTCACCTGCACGTCTTCGGGGCTGGGCGTTGGGTCGCCGCTGGGATGGTTGTGGACGACGATGAGTGATGCGCTGTTGGCGCGCACGGCCTCTGTAAAGATTTCACCTACACGAATTACGGCGGCGTTGAGGCTGCCGGAATAGACAACGGGTGTACGCTGGACATGATTCTTGGTGTCCAGGAGAACAACCCGCACCTGTTCCCTCTCGAGCATACCCATTTCCAACATCAGCAGACTGGCGACATCGGTGGGGCTCTGGATCCTAGCCCGCTCCTGGGGGGCGGCGAGCAGGAGTCTGCGGCCCAGTTCGAGGGCGGCTTTGATCTGGGTGACCTTGGCCTTGCCGACGCCGTGGGCCTTTGTCAGCTCCTCAAAGCTGGCGCGCGCGAGGCCGGGCAGACCATTGAATTCGGTCAGCAGCCGCTCGGACTGGCGGATGACGTTCTCGCCCTTGCCGCCGGTACGCAGCAGAATCGCGAGGAGTTCAGCAGCGCTGAGGGCGCCGGCGCCGACATACTCCAGCCTTTCCCTGGGGCGAAGATCTGCCGGCATTTCTTTGATTGTGTAGGCTGTGCGGGAAGGGGTTGCCTGATCGTGTTGGTCAGGTCGTTCTTTACGAGAAGAGTCGATGGCAGGGGGTATATTGTCTACAGGTGTCAGTTGCATACAGGTATGACCGGGAGATAGTCGTGGGTCGATATTGATTTAGAGCAACACAGTCGGGATCAGGACTGTTTGCTTGTTGAAGCCAGGAATAGCGTATCCTTGAGGTTATGGGTGAGGCATCAAGGTTGGGATGTGCAGAACAGGGCCGGTATCAATCCAGCCGAAAATCACCATTAAGGTCCATCGATGCAGTTGCATTGCGCTCGCTGCCATGTGCGGGAAAGAACGCACCGGCACCGGACGCGTCTACTCTTCGCCATAGAAGTCATCGTCAGGCTCAACGACTTCGAATCCGGCGCCGCGAATGATCTGAGCGGAACGACTGTTTATCGTGCCGACGGCCAGGATGATCCGCGCCGGCACTATCCCCACTTCGGAAATATAGAGAGCCTTCTTGCGGTCCAGTCGTTCCAGGATATTGCGCCGGACACTAGCGGCGATCTCGATCAGGATGTGGTCGCCGTTCTGCATGACGACGAGGTCAAACTGCTCCACCTGGATGTTCTTCTCTTCCACAGTGGCTTCGAAGGATTCTTCGAGCACGGACTTCATGGTTTTGCGGAAGAGATCTTCGCTATGGATTCCCCAGCGTGAGCCAAGGCGGGCTAGAGTCAGTTCCAAGGAGTCGAAGCGATTGTCCATCTTGTCGAAGC
>WTGY01000141.1:0-67125 GCA_011523365.1 Caldilineaceae bacterium | reverse complement strand
GCTCGTCGACCTTATTGAAGCGATCATCCATCTTGTCGAGCCGCTCGTCGACCTTATTGAAGCGATCATCCATCTTGTCGAGCCGCTCGTCGACCTTGTCGAAACGTTCGCCAGTTTCTCTCTGGAATTGCTGCGTTTCCCGGCGATGCGCCTCCACTTGATCCAGGAGACGCGCAAACTCGTCGCGTCGCGGAAACTTGTCGGCGACCACCCCTTCAACAAATACAACAAATTCGGGGGATTGCTCCAGTATCTGCGGCAGGCTATTCAGGATATATCGTTTGGCCTGTTCCAGTTGCTCAGTTGTCAACGGCTGAGCGTTCATTGATTCCGTTGTCTCCATCATGGTCATGAGTATACCACGAGTATGCCTGTCTTAAGGTGTTCAGGATAGCCGAAGTCAGCAGCCGACAGATCGCATGGCAGTGCAGCACGACAGTATCCGGCCGGGGCCGGCTGCGAACAGGAGTTGACTTCGACTCAGCGAATGGAGCGGGTCGTAGAGAAGGGCGCCAGGTCCCAAGCGACCGGTTGATCGAGGGCTTGCTCGACCACCAGCTTTGCACTATACGGGCCGAGGGTCAGACCGGTGGGCCCGTGGCCGGTTGCAAGGTATACGCCTTTCGCGCCGGGAACGGAGCCCAAAAGCGGCAGGTGATCGGTGGTATAGGGACGCAGGCCGACGCGGATTTCATGGATGGCGGCATCACGCAGGCCAGGGGC
Organism: Caldilineaceae bacterium; assembly: GCA_011523365.1. Classification (GTDB taxonomy): domain Bacteria; phylum Chloroflexota; class Anaerolineae; order Caldilineales; family Caldilineaceae; genus Bin5. The sequence continues at coordinate 66,402 of WTGY01000141.1, read as the reverse complement.
GAGGCGCAGGGCTTCGTGCAACACTTCCTGGATGCCGGCAGCGGTGGCGTGGGGAGCAAAGCCGCTGCCGGTCTCGCGGGTAGCACCGACAGCGACGCGACCACCGGGCCAGGGTACCTGATAGTGGCCGCTGAATCCTCTCACGATCGACCAGGCGCCGCTGTCCTGTTCGGGAAGACGCAGGTGGATGATCTGCCCGCGCTGGGGGGCAACGGGAATTTGGACGTCGAGCTGGCTGCCGAAGGCTTCTGACCAGGCGCCACCTGCAATGAGTACCGCGCCAGCCGTGAATTCATCCCCGGAAACAGTGCGGACACCGATCAGTTGGCCGTCTTCGAGTAACAGAGCCGCCACGTCGGCTTCAACGGTGTGGACGCCGCGGCTGCGGAGGCCGTGCTCGATAGCTGCGTTCATGAGACGGCCGTCGACTCGGCGGGTGACCGGTTGAAGCAGGACCGCGCTGACGTCGGCCAGCAGAGGGTAGTAGGCGTCACGTGCCTCGGGGGAAGAGATGCGTTGAATGCGCTCCGCGGGGGGCGGGCGACGTTCCTCTTGACGGGCGTAGATTACCTGCTCCATCTCAGCCAGGTCGGCCGCTTCGCTTTCATCAAGAGCAACAGTCAACATGGAACAGCGGCTGTATGCCTGAGAAAGTTCTGCGGCAGGTACACCGTCGGCGGTCAGATCTTCGATCAGCACGGAATAGTAGTCGACCGCATCGAGAGCGAAGTCGTACCAGAGTCGGCCGTAGCGGGTACCGCTCTCGGGGGCGAGGATGCCGGCGCCGGCGTCGGTGGCGCGGCCTGTGTCGCGCCGGTCGCAGAGCATGGTACGGGCGCCAAGCTGACCGGCGCGGTAGGCTGCAGCCGCTCCGACGATACCTCCGCCGATGATGATCAGGTCGAAATCCATGGCAGGTCCTCTAGCTTTTGCTGCGGTTCTGTGGAGATACTCAGATGCGTTTCACTGGCGGCGCGCTTGCGGTCGCATGTTCAACGCAATTGCTTCAGTTCCGGCCAGCAGCCTGAATCTGAAAGATTGTGCCGCTGTAATGGAGGAGATAGAGATTGCCGGCCTCATCTTCGCCGAAGCTGCTGACATTGTAGGGGCTGTCCAGGAGCAGCTCAGACTCCCATACGCCGTTCACCTGCTTAAGACCCCAGATATTTCCGGTGACATAGTCGGCGAAAAAGTAGATGCCTTGTAGTGAGGGGTAGTCCTGCCCTCTGTAGACGTAGCCACCGGTAATGGAAAGGCCGCTGATGCGGTCGTACTCGACCACCGGCATGGTCAGACCGGCGGTGGGACAGCCGGATCGGGGATTGAAGCAGTGATTACCTTCCATGATGCGCCAGCCGTAGTTTTCACCGCCGGGGCTGTCTGCGGGTTGAAAGTTCACCTCTTCCCAGGCGTTCTGGCCTACGTCGGCGATGTAGAGGTCACCGGTCTCGCGGTCGAAGGAGAAGCGCCAGGGGTTGCGCAGACCGTAGGCCCAGATCTCATCGAGGAAGTCGTCATTGCCGATAAAAGGATTGTCGGGAGGGATGGCGTAGGGGGCATCAGCGGCGGCGGAGACGTTTATGCGGAGGAGTTTGCCGTGCAGGGTCTGGCCCTTTTGCCCGTTGTCCTGGGGATCGGCGGCGCTGCCGCCGTCACCGGTCCCGATCCAGAGGTAGCCGTCGGGGCCGAATGCGATCTGGCCGCCGTTGTGGTTGCGCCAGGGCTGGTGGAACTGCATGAGGACCTCTTCAGAATCAGGGTCGACCTGGTGGACGTCAGGATAGAGGCGGAAGCGGGAGACGCGGGTATGGAGGCTGCCGGGGTCGGTAGTCGTGTAGTTGACGTACAGGGTTCGGGTGTTTGAAAAGTCGGCGGGGAAGGCTATGCCAAGCAGTCCTCTCTCGCCGCAGCAGCTGACGCGGTCGCGGATGTCCATGAACGGGAACTGGCCGATGACACCGTCGTCAAATGCCTGAACCAAGCCAATCTGTTCGACCACATAGATGCGTCCGGAGCCATCTTTGGCGTGGGCAAGATCGACAGGATTTCTCAGGCCGGACATCGTTTCGACCAGGGTGATGGCCGGCCAAGTCGGCCACTGTTGGGATTCGGGCTCGGGGGCAGGCGTGTTGGTTTCTGCGGCGGTTGCCTGGTTCGAGGCAGGTGTGTGTGCCGGCGCCGTTGTGGGGGTAGGCGCGGCCGCGGCGTTCGCACCCGGTTGCTGGGCACTTGGCGGTTCGCTTGGGGCACATGCGGCGAACAGGAGTGCGCCGATCAGTGCGCAGACTCTCCAGAAGGCTTTGATGTTCATATTCTGTTGCTCCTTCAGTTCGCGATCGCGGCGGATTCGCAAAGGCTGCGGCCAAGTGCAAGGGCAATCATCCTACCAGCAGAGTTGCCTGACAGTCCAGTTTTGTGGGTGCTCAAGATGGGGGTCGATTCCGGCTGAGGCCGACGGGCGACACTCATCCCCAGCGCTGCTCGGGTGGGTCGAAGAGAAAGCCGTGGAACAGCTTGCGCCGAGCCGGTGAGAGACTGTTGTAGAATTGGCTTGGGTAGCCCCAGTGTTCCTGGGAAGCGATCATCCAGGGATGCTCGTAGGCGTAATAGAGCATGGCGCGTTGACCATATTTGCTGCTGAACGGGCCGGCGGAGTGCCAGAGGGCATTGTGGAACAGGATGGCGGTCCCTGCCGGCGCGCAGATTTCCGTAACCCCGGCAGATTTGCCCCACCGCTGCAGGTCTTCGCGAGTTGGCGCAGGGGCGGCCTTATGGCTGCCCGGCACTACGCAGAGATTGCCCTGGCCGGGTCGGGTCATGTCGCTGAGATAGTAACCGATTTTGAGTTGCAGCAGAGGAATCTGCGGGCCCAGGTTTCTGAATCCGTCGTCAATACCGTCGATATGCCATCTCATGCCGCGGCCGATGAGATCGCTGCCATGCTCGATGATTGCGTCGGAGGCATGGTGATGCGGGAGAGCATTGAGGAGGCCGGTTACGTAAGGCCAGATAGCGGGCCAGTCGAGCATCTCGAGGAAGAGCGGATCGTCGTCGAGAATGTAAAAGATACGGGTACTCTTTTCGCCCATGGACGTAGTGATGCCGGTATGCGGGAGCTCCTGCTCCTGCAGTTTGCACCGCCGTTGTATCACGCGGTGGAGGGCCTGGAGCAGGGCGTTGACGTGGTCTGCGTCGAGGAACTCTTCGAGAACCAGGTAGCCGTTGTTGTCGAAGAAGAAGCGTTCGGCTGGCGTGGGGCCGGCGTCTACGGCCGTCGGTGTATTGTCACTGTGGAGGACGGACGCGACTTTCTCTGCAATCTTGTGTGCCATGATTTAACCTCTTCAGGTCATTTGTATCCTGGTCCGTTGCGGCGACAGGGAGCGGGAGAGTGGTATGGGGCGTACTACGTATCTTCGGTGATGGCGATAGCTCGCACTGGAGATCCGTCCCGGCCTGAAATCTTGAGGGGCAGAGCCACGAATTGAAAATGGGGCTGGCCGATCTGATCGAGGTTTGTCAGGTTTTCGACGATCAGAACTTTGTGGCCCAGGAGTACAAAGTGGGCGTCGTTGGGCGAATAGTCGACCGACGGAGTATCGATGCCTATCAGTTCGATACCGCAATTCACGAGGAGGCGGGCGGCGTCTCCTGTCAGCGCGGGATAGTGGGAAAAGTAGTGGGCGTTGCCCCAGTTCCGGGCCCAGCCGGTGTTCAGAATCAGTTTTGGAGTGCGGCTGATGGCCTGGCGATGAGGGGCCAGATCATCGGCGGTGATTTCTTCTTTGGCCTGTTTGGTGGAGAGGTCAAGCAGCAGGGCCGGGCCGATGCACTGTGCCAACGGGATCTGATCGATCGTTGCACCGTCTCGATAGAAGTGGAAGAAGGCGTCCATGTGGGTGCCAGTGTGGAGGGAAGTGCGCAGGTTGCTTGTATTCATGTGTCCCGGTGTGCCGGGTGGGAGGTCGGCTGGGATAGAGGTGCGCACCTCGATTTCGACCGGAGAATCGCCTGGGAACGGGGGAGTCGAAGGGGCAAGGGGATAGCTCAGGTCGACAGTTCCAGGCTGCATTGGGGCACTCCATAGAAGACACGATCGAATGGCATTGGGGAGGGGCATTTCGGCGGCACGTACCGCTGTATTTGCGTTGCAGGCCGTGCACTGCGGCGGCAGCAGTTCGATGGTGTCAACTAATTCGATTCAGCATTGACAGTGTACGGACAACATACTATAATTTAGCAATTGCCATAGCTGCTATTCCATTTCCCAGCGGTTGAACTATAGCTATCATGCGTACATTCTGCAACATCATCACCGATGGGATGCTCGACTACCTGGTTGCGATCTACGAGTTGAGCGAAACGAACGACCGGATTTCGACCTCCGTGCTGGCACAGAAGATGGAGGTGACGCCGGCTGCGGCCAGCAGCATGGCGAAACGCCTGACAGAGACGGGCCACGTAGTGCGCTCTGCGAAAGCGGGCATTCAGTTGACCGATCAGGGACGGCTGGCGGCGTTGCAGCTACTTCGAAGGCACCGACTGTTGGAGGTGTTTCTGATCGAGGTGATGGGCTTCACCTGGGACCAGGTGAAGGCGGAGGCGATGCGGCTGGAGCACGCAATAAGCCCAGAGTTTGAGAAGCGCATGGAAGTACTGTGCAACTTCCCGACCCACTGCCCGCACGGGGACCCGGTTCCCAGCGAGGACGGGCACGTTCTGAGCGAGAATCTGGTCAGCCTAGCCGAACTACGGCCGGGACAATCGGGTGAATTGCGCCGGGTAGCCAACCACAACGCGCCGATGCTGCGGTATCTGACACAGATGAATCTCGAACCCGGATATCGGGTCAAAGTGTTGAATGTAGAGCCCTTTGATGGGCCAAGCATCGTACAGATCGAGGACAGTTCCGCGCAGACAGAGCCGGGGGGTCTGGTAAAGATCATTGGCCGTTCCCTGGCGAAATGTCTCTTTGTAAGATTGACTGAGCAGCCTGCCACGTAGTCGGGCATCGTTCAGCACAGTACACGCATGGCCTCTCCCCTCAAAGCGCGCACAATTCGCGATTCTGCTACGCATTCGACCACTCTACGATTTGCCCTCCTAGCCATTTACCTGCTGGTCATTTCCTCGTTCAGCAGTCCGCCCCTTTTTGCCCAAGACGAAGCCACCGGCATCACCGCCGATGAAGTGAACACGGTTGCGCGGGACTTGTGGTGCCCACTGTGCGGGGGCAGATTACGACTGGACAGCTGCGAACTGAAGGCATGTGCGCAGATGCGGGAGGTGATCGAGATCAAACTGGCGGAGGGTGAGGACGCTGAGTCAATCAGGGACTATTTTCTGGAGCAGTACGGGCCGCAGGTGCTTGGGGAACCGCCCCGGCAGGGGTTCAACTGGCTGGCGTGGATTCTGCCTGCCGTTACGGTTGCAGGAGGCGGCGTCTTCCTCTGGCTGCGCTTGCAGCAGATGTCGCGACCGCTGCGACCGACGCCGGCCAGAGTAGCCAGACCAGAGGCCGATGAGCGGGAGCGGCGGTTGGATGAGGAATTAGCCCGCTATGACTGAATTGGGCGGGTCGGAGAGCGGTGCATCACATCCTCTAGAAAGAGACACCCCATTAGAGTCACCAAGTGATCGGCAGATTGGAACGCCAGCCACGCGAGCGGTACGCTTGTGGCGCGTCTTGTTTCTTGGTGCCATCGTGGCGTTTATCGTCCTGCTGGCAGTGCGGTTGTGGCAGACGAATGTGCAGGAGCAGCGTGCCGCTGGTGAGGCGCCGGAACTGCGCTTCACGACTTTCGATGGCGTGGAAATCGATCTGGACGAGTTGCGGGGGAAGGGCGTGGTAATCAATTTCTGGGCCAGTTGGTGTACGCCCTGTCGCGATGAGGCGGATCTGCTGGAGCAGACGTGGCGCCGGGAGAAGGAGAACGGGATTGTTTTTCTGGGGCTGGACTATCTGGACCAGGAGCCGGCGGCGCTCGCCTATCTTGCGGAGTTTGATATCACCTACCCCAACGGGCCGGACCTGCGTAGCCAGGCAGCCCGGCGCTACAGGATTCAGGGTGTGCCGGAGACTTTCTTTATCAGCCCCGAAGGTAGGATCGTCGAGACCGTTGTGGGGCCGATCGCGAGCCAGCAGGAGTTGGACGAGCTGTTGGATCGTATTCGTCCCTGATTGTATGTGCCCTCGCGTGCGCCACGGCTGTGAGTGGATCTTCCCGGGCGGCTGAATCCAACTTCACAGTACTTTGTGCTAGAATGGCTTGGCTGTGCGTGACCTCGCAAAGAGTGGTCAGGGGGCTCGCACATCCTGTTCAGCAGTGGCGTTTCGGTTCGCTTTTGCGTCATGCAGCGTGGCTTCTGGTGACGTAGAAAACATAGAGTGGTTTTCCTAGTGAGAACAGTTCAAATAGAAGCGCTTCCTCATAAGTACCAGAAGGACGTCGCCTCTGCCGTCAGGACTTTGCAGCGTTACGGTGCAGAGCGCGTAATGCTGTATGGCTCATTAGCCCGCGGAGATGCGCGCCCGGACTCGGATTTGGATATTTGTGTTGAAGGGTTGCCCGATGAAAACTTTTTCTGTGCTTTGGGCGAGTGCCTCCTTCACTCAAAGCATTCCATTAGCGTGATTGATTTGCAAAGTAGCTACGGTCTCCTGAGAAATCGAATTCTGGAAGAGGGTTTAGTTCTATATGAACGCGAACGAGTTTGAGCAAGAGGTTCACTTCGGTCTAGAAAATCTCACTCGCGTACGTTCAAATATCATACACATATAATCGCAGGATGTTGATGAAATTGTTCGACGGTCGGCTCTAACATATGAATGCTTTGGCTACTACAATGCCTTTGAACACCTCATCCTCCGATTCATTAAGTTTTTGAGAAAAGAGCATCCAACTGGACCGTTTTCGCATCGAGAGGCACTACAAGCTTTGGAAGCCATGGTCGCGGAATATAGAGTGACGATGAAGCCGCAAACACTAAGAATCTGTCTGGAGCTAATGGCCTTTTGACATGTCGCGACAAAGATTTATGGCTTCCTAATCGATGAGGCGAAGCTGGCCGTTATTGTCGGTAGAATAGTCGACTCTCACGACAGTATTGTTGCTCTCGTTGAAGACTTGCTGCGAGAGGTCCTGCAAAGAAATGAAGATTAGACAATCTTACCACCTGGTTACCCTTGGATGTCCGAAGAATGAGGTTGACAGTGACGGCATGGAGATGCTGTTGCGGCAGGCCGACTTTGGCGTAAGTGCCGATGCGCGGCGGGCGGATGTGTTGATCGTGAACACGTGCGGCTTTCTGGAGGCGGCCAAAGAGGAATCGATCGGGGTTTTGCAGGAGCTGGCGGACGGGAAGCGGCGGCACCAGATGCTGATCGCGGCCGGCTGCCTGGCGCAGCGCAACGGCGAGGAGGTGCTGACGCGGGTGCCTCAGGTGGACGGTCTGCTGGGAACGCGGCGTTGGATGGATGTGGTGGCGTTGATCAAGCAGGTGCGCGGCGGACCGGAGCAGCGCAGGTTGGAGCGGTACAGTCTGTTGGGTGAGCCGGACGAAAGTTATGTGCAGGCGGTGCCACGGCCGCCGGTGGCCGGGGGCAGCGCCTATCTCAAGATTTCGGACGGTTGCAACGCGCCGTGCGCGTTCTGCACGATTCCCAGCTTCAAAGGCAAGCTGCGCAGCCGGCCCATTGAGGCCATCATCAATGAAGCCAATGCGTTGGTGGAGGCGGGCGCAAAGGAGTTGGTGATCGTAGCTCAGGATACGACCGACTTCGGGCGGGACCAGGGTGAGCCGGACAGTCTGCCGCGTTTGTTGAGCGCCCTGTGCAACCGGACGAGCGACGCTCTGAAGTGGGTGCGGATGATGTACGCGTACCCGGGGCATGTGAGCGACGGGCTGATCGAAGTGATGGCGAGCCAGGAAAAGATTGTGCCCTATCTGGATATGCCCCTGCAGCACGGAGACCCGCGCACGTTACGGCGTATGCGCAGGCCATCGCGGCTGGAGATGGTCTATGACCACGTGGAGAAGCTGCGGGCGGCGATGCCGGATATCGCGATGCGCACCACGTTTATTGTCGGTTACCCGGGCGAGACTGAAGAGGAGTTTCAGGGGTTGCTAGAATTCGTGCAGGAGGTCGAATTCGACAAGGTGGGCGCATTTCCTTTCAGCCCGGAACCGGGAACGCCGGCGGCGGAGTTGCCTGACCCGGTGTTTGAGGAGGAGAAAGAGGAGCGCTACGGCAGGTTGATGGAGGTCCAGCAGCCGATCAGTCTGCGAAAGAACCAGGAGCAGGTTGGGAAGGTGCTTGACATCCTCGTCGAGGGCCAGGGCGAGATTGCGGAGAGCGGCGCGCCGCTGGTAATGGGCCGCAGCTATCGCGATGCGCCGGAGGTGGACGGCCTGGTGCTCGTGCCAGGCATTGCGGAAGCGCCAGCCGGCGCTATTCTGCAGGTGCACATCAATGGGGCGCTGGAATATGATTTGGTGGGTGAACCGCTGATCGCTGAAACGTTTTCCAGCAGGACGGAAATGCTGGCAGAGCTAAAGTAGAAGGCATATTACCTCGCACGGAGACCGTCATGGCCGATCTGTCGAAGTTGGAACGGGATCTGGCCGCTCTGGAACGGGACTCCACACTCCACAGCAGTGACAATTTAGCGGGACGCTTCGAGGCGCTGAAGACGCTCGACTTTCTGGGTGAAGCGTACGCGATAAAGGCCGGGCAGCGGCTCGCTGCAAGCGGGCTGCGGCGCGTGCGCGCCTTGCAGGGCGACTTGGGGGGGCTAAACCAAGCCCTCTTTCGGAAGCTGCGTCTAGGCATCCAGTCGAGAACGGTGAAACCGGGCCAACTGCGGGCGCTGCTTGAAAGCAACTGCCGGTACCGGCGCGGTGATACCGCGTCCATGCACTGGGGCGCGGAGGCCGCGGACGCGCTGGCTGCAGGGATTTTCCGCAGCGACTGCGTGCCGCAGCCGTGGGACGGGGGCGACGCTGAGATGATCCATTATGAGTCGACGCCGGTGAGCGCGGTGCTGGAATTGGTGGACCGCGTGCCGCTGACGCGCGGCGACCGATTTGTCGATATCGGCTCCGGGCTGGGGCAGGTTGTGCTGATGGTCCATCTGCTGACGGGCGTGGAGTCGGTCGGGCTGGAGGTCGTGCCGGAATATGTGGAGCAGGCTCGGGGTGAGTCAGCCGAGTTGGGACTTGATGGGGTCTCTTTCAGTGAGGGAGATGCTCGCGACGCGGACCTGTGCGGGGGCACGGTTTATTTTCTGTTCTCCCCGTTCAGGGGGCAGATGCTGCAAATGGTACTCAACAGGCTCGGGCAAGAAGCTCGCACGCGGCGGTTGATAGTCTGTTCGTTTGGCCCGTGTACGGAGCAGATCGCGGCGGAGTCGTGGCTGTCCTTGCAGGAGGCGGGGATGAACCACGAGTTTAGGCTGGCTGTCTTCCACAGTGATAGCTAGGGGCTGAGAAGGCAAAGGCATCGACACGGGAACATGCCCGCGGCGATGCCTTTTGGAGTCGGGAACCTCTTCTTCGATCAGGTTGAATCCAGCTTGCCCAATCAGCTCAGGTGGAAGACCGCCATCTTGGTCTCGGTCATTTCCTCGATGGCGTACTTGGGTCCTTCCTTGCCCATGCCGCTCTCCTTAACGCCGCCGTAGGGCATTAGGTCGGCGCGCCACTGGGTGCCCCAGTTGACGTGCAGATTGCCGGACTCCACCTCCTGCACGAATCTCATTGCCCAATCGATATTCTGCGTAAAGATTGCAGCGCTCAGGCCGTAGTTGGTGTCGTTGGCGAGGGCGATGGCCTCGTCGATGTCGCTGACGCGGGTGACGCCAACGACGGGGCCGAAGACCTCGTCGCAGGAGATCTTCATCTCCGGGCTGACGTTGGAGACGATGGTGGGCTGGTACATCTGGCCGTTGCGCTGGCCGCCGAGGACGAGCTCGGCGCCGCCGCTTACGGCTTCATCGACCCACTGATCGACGCGCACGGCGTCTTCCTCGCGAATCATCGGTCCCATTTTGGTGGATTCGGCGAGCGGGTTGCCGGTTGTGATGTTTTCGACGGTGGCCTTGAAGGCGTCGAGAAAATCGCCGTAGATCTTTTCGTGGGTGACGACGCGCTGTGTGGAAATGCAGACCTGGCCGGCGTTGGAGTAACCGGAGGCGGCGGCGGCCTGGGCTACGCGTTCGGGGTCGGCATCGGGCATGACGATGAGGGGCGCATTGGACCCGAGTTCCATGGTGACGCGCTTGAGGCCGGCGGTGCGGCAGATGTGCTCGCCGATGTCGCGGCTGCCGGTGAAGGTGATCTTGCGGACGCGGGGGTCGGCGCAGAGAGCATCGCCGATGACGCCGCCGGAGCCGGTGAGGCATTGAAGCGCCTCGGGCGGAGTGCCGGCTTCGAGGAAGATCTCGACCAGCTTGAGTGCTGAGAGCGGCGTGTCGGTGGCCGGCTTGAGAATGATGGCGTTGCCGGCGGCCAGGGCGGGACCGATCTTGTGGCAGACGAGGTGGAGGGGGAAGTTGAAGGGGCTGATGCCGACGATGACGCCGCAGGGGACGCGGACGGTGAAGCCGAACTTGCCGGCCGCACCGGGTGCGCCGTCTAGGGGGACGACTTCGCCACCGAGGCGCTTGGCCTCTTCAGCGGAGAGTGCGATGATTTCCACGGCGCGTGCGGCTTCGATGCGGCCCTCAGCGATGATCTTGCCCTCTTCGAGCGTAATGGTGCGGGCCAGGTCTTCGTTGCGTTCCTCCATCAGGTGGGCAGCCTTGTGGAGGATTTCGTAGCGCTCATAGCCGGTCAAACTGGCCATTACTTTGGCGCCGCGTTCGGCAGTCGCGAGGGCCAGTTCGACATCGGCCGCATCGCCTCTGGGGATTGTGTCGATGACGGAGCCGTCGAAAGGGTGCAATACTTCGATCTTTTCGGACTTGTCCACCCAATGTCCGCCAATGTGCATTTTCATCGGATTGTTCTCCTTATTGTCACTGTATTTTCAGAATGGTTGCTTTGATGAACGTGCTATCGCTGCGCGATTTGCGCAGGCGAATTTCACTTCAGATCAGGTCCGGGCACGCGGTTCCACTCCAGCGGTTTTTCGTCGCCTTCGTAAGTGGGAACCAATCTCTGGACGAGTTTCTGCGCCTGCGGCGGCCAGTCGACTACGCGTGTCTGGGTCTTGCTCAGATTGGACTGGATGCGGGGGGAGGAGACGTCGAAGTTGGGATGGTACCAGATCGTGATGACTGTGCGCCGTTCATCAGTCTGGTTGGCGTAGGAGCCATGGAGCAGCCTGGAGTCACCGATCACCAGATCGCCGGCGCGTACGGGTACGGCCTGATCTCCCGGCAATGGTTGGTAGGCAGGATGGTTGGGGTCGGTGGCGCGGCGCAGCTCATCCGTATGTGCAGTATGCACGACGTCGTGCATGCGGTGGCGCTTGCGGTGGGAACCGGAGATGACGCGCAGGCAGCCGTTCTCGATGCGCGTATCGACCAGATAGTACATGGCAAAGACCTGCAGGGGGAGGTCTGTATAGCTGAGCGGATCGTTCCATCCCCACCAGTCCTGATGCCAGAAGAGGGGCGGTGAGTGGCCGGGCTTGCTGATGACAAAGCCGGAGGACCAGCGCGGCTTTGGATAGCCCAAAGAGGCCAGTGCGTCGAGGGCCGGTTGATAGGCGACCAGTTCGGCGAAGAAGGGATCATCGTAGACGCTGATCATGCTGCCGGTGGATTTCTGCTCTTCGAAGTGCTCGGCGGACTGGGCCGCGATGAGGCCGTCGCTGGCGGCACGCACGCGGGCCAGCATTTCGGGAGACAGTACCTGCTCGAAGACGCAGTAGCCGTCTTCTATCAACTGGGTCCTTTTGTCCTGGGCGATGGTGGTCGTCGTCATGATGCATCTCCTGCGTAGTGCGGTACGGCGTAAGAGCATGAATGGAGGTGCGGGGATGCGTATGGTCGTTTACTGCCATGTTTACGAGAAGGGCGGCAAAACTCGACATCCCCCTACGAAATTGTCCCTATTGTAACAGAGAGACAAGGGTCTATGCATACTGACGCTGCGATGCGAGAATGCTCCCATTCGGAGATCTGGGATACAATCGCGGTGTGTCCTCCAGTAGCATTTGAAGGGAATCAGCTATGATCATCGGACTCGATATTGGCACGACTTCATTGAGTGCGGTTGTGCTGGATCCAGTGAGCGGCAGGCAGGCGGCCCACCGGACTGTTGCCAACCGCGCTGGTTCGTCTCCGGGACCTGGGCGGGCTGAGCTGGACCTGGCGCACTTGTACGAACTGGCAGTGGAGTGCCTGGCGGGACTGGTAGCGCAGGCAGACTTGGGCTCGTCGGACATCCAAGGCATCGGGGTCACGGGACAGCAGCATGGGGTTGCCCTGATCAGACCGGACGCTTCGCCGGCCGGGCCCGCGATTACGTGGCAGGACTTGCGGGTGCAGGAGCCGTTGCCCGGTTCTGACAGGCCGGTGCTGGAGCGGTTCATTTCGGCCGCGGGAGGGCGTGAGGCCTTTCGCAACACCGGCTGCCTGCCGGCGGCGGGGTTTCTGGGACCCAGCCTGTACTGGCTCAGTTTGCAGGGGGATCTGCCCGATCCCCCGGTGACTGCCTGCTTTGTCCCGGATGCGGTGGTCTCGTTCATGACGGGCGCGTCGGTGGTGTGTGAGCCGACGCTGGCGGGGAGTTCCGGGATCTTCGACATCCGGGCGAACTGTTGGGATTCGACGCTCTTGGAGCGGTTGGCGCTGCCGGCAGGTCTCTTCCCGCCGATCGGCGACGCCGGGGATATTGTGGGGGGTTTGCGGCGCGGGCTGGCTGAAGCTGTCGGTTTGGAGCCGGGGACGCCGGTAACGATCGCGCTGGGGGACAACCAGGCCAGTTTCATCGGCAGTGCACCGGAGCCGGGCCGCAGTCTGCTCCTGAATGTGGGAACCGGGGGCCAGATTTCTGCCCGGACGGGCAGTTTTCATTTCATTCCCGGGTTGGAAAACCGCCCTTTCCCTGGGGGACAGTATCTACTGATAGGAGGAGGGCTGTTCGGCGGGCGTTCCTATGCTTACTTGCAGGTATTCTTTCAGCAGGTGGGCGCGCAACTTTTGGGAGTTGAAACGCCGAGCGACCTTTACGAACGAATGACGGGACTGGCGGCGACGGTCCCTGCGGGCAGTGACGGGCTGCGATGTGAACCGTTCTTCAGCGGCAGCCGCACCGATCCGGGGTTGCGGGCTTCGTTCAGGGGGCTGTCACCGGACAATTTCACGCCTGCCCATTTCGCGCGGGCCCTGCTCGAGGGCATGGCGGACGGCTTTTTCGCCTTTTTTGAACAGATGGAGCCGGTGGTGGGAACGCCGCCGCTCCTGGTGGGCGCGGGAAACGGGGTCCGGCAGAACGGGCTGCTGGTCCAGATCCTGGCGCGCCGTTTCGAGAAGACGTTGCTGATACCGAGCCATGCGGAAGAGGCGGCGGTGGGTGCGGCGGTGGCGGCGTCGGTTGGATTGGGTGTTTTCGGTGACCTAGAGACGGCGGCGGCGGCGATGCTGGACTACGCGGACGCAGTCGAACCGTAGGAAGGAAAACCGGGGCCGTGCGGCCCCGGTCGAAAGAACGATCGGCTTCGAGTTACTCCCGTACGTGCATATCGCCCAGGACAATCCATTTGTAGGTGGTCAGCTCTTCGAGCCCCATTGGGCCGCGGGCGTGGAGCTTCTGCGTGCTGATGGCGACCTCGGCACCGAGGCCGAACTGGCCGCCGTCGTTGAAGCGTGTGCTGGCGTTGACGAAGACGGCTGAGGAGTTGACGGCATCGACGAAGCGTTGGGCGTTGTTCCAGTCCTGGGTGAGGATGCCATCGGAGTGGTCCTGGCTGTGCTCCTGGATATGCTCGATGGCCTCGTCGAGCGTGTCCACCAGTTTGACGCCGAGGATCAGTGTCATCCATTCGGTGTCCCAGTCGTCGGGCCCGGCGGGGATGACGGTTGCACCGTTGTCTGTGAGATGGGGCATGGCGTCGGGTGTCGCGCGTATCTCGACACCGCATTCGGCCATGCGCTGCGCCAGTTTTGGCAGAAACTCGGGCGCGATCTGGCGGTTGACGAGGAGGGTATCGAGGGCGTTGCAGACGGAGGGACGCTGGGTGCGGGCGTTGACGATGACGTCCATGCAGCGTTCCTGATCGGCAGTGATGTCTACATAGTAGTGGCAGATGCCGATGCCGCCGGTGATGACGGGAATGGTGCTTTGATCGCGGCAGAGGCGGTGGAGGCTGTTGCCGCCGCGGGGGATGAGCATATCTACGTATTCGTCCATGCGCAGGAACTGGGAGACCAGGGCCCTGTCGGGGTTGCCGATGTATTGGATTGCCTCGCGTGGCAGGCCCTGGGCTTGCAGCGCGTCGCAAATTACGGATACGAGGGCCAGGTTGCTGCGCAGGGTCTCTTTGCCGCCGCGCAGGATGACGGCGTTGCCGGTCTTGAGGCTGAGGACGGCGATATCGATGGTGGTATTGGGGCGTGCTTCGTAGATGACGCCGAGGACGCCGATGGGAATGCGGCGCCGGCTGAGGCGGAGCCTATTGGGCAGGAGCCGGCTTTCAAGCTCGGCGCCTACCGGGTCGGGGAGGGCAGCCACTTTGCGCGTGTCGTCGGCCAGACCTCGGATTCGTTCGGGCGTCAGCAGGAGGCGGTCGAGCAAGGCTTCGTTGAGGCCGTTGGCGCGGCCGTCGGCGATGTCGAGTTCATTCTGGGCCAGGACCTCCGCGCTGCGTGCTTCCAGCGCGTCGGCGATGGCGTGAAGCGCCTCATTCTTGCAGGTTGAGGACAGCCCGGCCAGTGTTCGGCTGGCTTGCCGCGCGGCCTTTCCCATTGCCTTGAGGTCTATCTGTTGTGCCGCGGGCTGGGAAGGTTCATCCTGAAGAAGCTGAACTGTGTTTTGGTCGTTCGTGCCTGGTTTCTTGACAGCTATGGTCATGTATTACCTCCCTGCCCTATTCCAATAGGATCATATCATTGCGGTGGAGGGCCACCTGCCCGTAGTCATATCCGAGCCGTTCGCTAATCTCGTGGGACTGGCAGCCGCGAATGAGATTCAGGTCAGCGCTACTATAGCGAGAGATGCCGCGGGCCAGATTTGGCCCGTTTTTCTCCTTTACGTAGACGGCGTCGCCGCGCTCGAACTCGCCGTGGACGGTTGTGATACCGACTGGAAGAAGGCTATTGCCCTGATGGCGCAGGGCATTGGCGGCGCCGGCATCCACCAGGAGATGGCCCGAGGGGGCGGGGCCGGCCAGGATCCAGCGTTTGCGGTTTTCCAGGGGGGCTTCCTGTGCGGGGAAGCGAGTCCCCACTTGCTGACCAGAGACCGCCCGCAGTATCACGTCGGGCGCGCTGCCGTTGGCGATCACGACATCGGTGCCGGCGCGGCAGGCGATGTCGGCGGCCTGCAGTTTGGTACTCATGCCGCCAATCCCCAGGTTGGACGGCGTGTTACCGGCGAGGGCGCGCAAGGAATCGTCAATCGTCTGGACTTCAGGAATCAGCTGCGCGTTCGGGTCGGTGCGCGGGTCGGCCGTGAAGAGGCCCTCCTGGTCGGTTAACATAAGCAGGAGGTCGGCGTTGGTCAGGACTGCGACGAGCGCCGAGAGATTGTCATTGTCGCCAACTTTGATTTCGTCGACGACAACGGCGTCGTTTTCGTTGACGATTGGTACTATCTTGTGCTCCAAGAGTGCATTGAAGGTGTCGCGGACGTTGAGAAAACGCTGACGGTTTTCGGTGTCGGCCCTGGTGAGCAAGATTTGGCCGACGTGTATGCTGTATATTTCGAAGAAGCGTTCCCATAGAAGCATCAGGCGACTCTGGCCGACGGCGGCAAGCATCTGCCGACTGGATAGCGTGGTGGGCAACTCGGGAAATCGCAAGCGGGCCCGTCCTGCGGCCTGCGCGCCGGAGGAGCAGACGATCAACTCCTTATTCTGATGATGGAGCGCGGCTATCTGGCGGGTCAGCTCCACCATTTGGGGCTGGTTGAGGAAACGGGTGCCCTTGGTAAGTACGCCCGTACCCAACTTGACGACGATTTTGCGATACATTTCTGGTGCTCTGCCGGAAAAACCAAGACCTATTCAGCAGTTGCAAGTTTTTTTGTGGCAGCTCTGATTCGCTGGAATTGGTCTAACAGTATAATGCAGTGAAGAAGGATCCGGCAATCGGATAGCTGCAGTGGGTGCATCACAGATTTGGGGTGGGAACAGTCTGGCGGGGAGTCAGTGCCAGCGGTGGTTGGCGTTGTTTACCGTCTTTGGGCGAGACCCATTGCAGGCGCCAGGCCTGGCCGTACGATGGAGTCCGTCAGTTGGGGAGGGTGCGAGGGCAGGCACAAGGCCTGCACCTACGGGGGCCTGATGGGACTGGCGGGACGTGGTCGGGCCAGACACCTTCGATTAGGCACCTGTTACGAATATCGACACCCGGTCGGGTAGGCATTAGGGGGGGCGTTGCGGGGGCGGAGCCCCCGCACAAGGGAGGGCCGAATAGGCCCGACCGCCCAGAAAAGCGAGAAGAGAGTGAAGAGGAGAGAGGAGAGAGAACTGCCGTTTCCCCCTGCTTCAGAGTTGAACGCGGAAGGACCATGGTTTGGTTGGTGCCAGTGGTGAAGGAAAGTTTGCCCTTGTTTTGGGATTTACCCTGTGAAATGCAGCTATTTTTGTTGAGTTTTTTGCCTGTGCTAAGATAGATAGTGGACTGCGTGCGCCAAGGAGCTTGGCGCATTTTTTGCCCGGTTGCAGGACAGATGTATCAGGCGCGACAGCGCAAAGGCCGGGTTCACCTGCTGCCGATTGCGGCGATAGTGACGGTTCACGTCAGCATGGTGAGGCGGCGACGGGCGATAAAGACGGTTTCCCCGAACTTAAAAGCATGCCGCTTAGAGCAGTAGATTGACAGATGCCCGGTCGTTTGGGCATGTGAAGGCGAAGCGACCGCTGCAATTGGGCACATGCCAGTAGACAGGATTTACGTTCAGCGCGCCCGTGGCCGAAAGCGGCGCAGAATGGAGGAGAAGGTAAATGGGAAGGTCATCTTTCGATTACGATGAGCCGCTCCGACCTGAGTCGAGACCGGCGTCCGGGCTGCGAAGGTTTGCGACGGCAGTTCTTTCGCTCGTCCTGATTCCCGCTCTGATCATCGCCGCGTTGCTTCTACCGCCGATCAGTCTGCTTGAGCGCATCCAGGGCTTGTCTTCCATGGAGATTGGCAGGAACGGCGGGTCGCTCATGGATCCAGACGGGACGACGATCGTTTTTCCTCCGGAAGGTGTAATTGAGTCCTTTCGTGTCAGCCTTGTAAGCATTCCACGTGCAGAGTTTCTTAACGGGAGTGCGGGAGAGGCGTGGATGACCGCGCTGAATGCGCTAGCCGCCGCGGGCCTGGAAGCCAAGAGCCCGATCTACCAGGTGGACGTGCAGGGAGGGCGCCTGGAGCAGAGCATCGTACAGATACCGATTCCGAACGACAGCCAGCCGTACGAAACGCTGGAACTGTACAGTTGGGATGGGGACAGTTGGGAATTTGTGCCCAGTGCGGTTTTGGCAGTGGAGGACAAAATTGAGGCCCGAGTAGACGGCCCGCCTCCTGCCAATTTCGTGGTGATGCAGACGGGAGCGCCGCCGGCGCGGGTGGGGACCAACATTGGGGTAGGCGAGCAGGCTCCAGCGAGTCTGGCCAACGCTGCGATTACGACTCTTGCCGTCGGGGGGTATTACCTGCGCGGCGACGGTGCTCTGGATGTTTCGCGCACGAGTGTTCCGGCCGGGAACTATGCGATCGTGCCGGTTCTGCGAAACTGGCAGGGCGGCGAGGCGCCGCGCAGCGACCTGCTGCACAATATGCTGGTGCAACAAGGTCAGATGCAAAACCAGCTGGACGCCGTGGCAAATCTGCTCAGCCAGTACAGCTATCCTGGCGTCATCGTCGACTATCGCGGCATGGAAGCGGTATTGGCGGGGGAGGAGGCGTTCACCTATTTCATTGAGCGCCTGGCGGAACGACTGCACGCGCCGGACATGAATCGCTGGCTGGCAGTTCGAGTGGAGTCGCCCCAGCAGATTTCGGCGGCGGAGTGGGACACCCGCGGCTATGACTGGAAAGCATTGGGCAGCGTTGCTGACCGCGTTATGGTTCCAGGACCTGTCGACCCTGCGGCGTATCAGTTGGGAGGGCAGATGAGCGCCCTGCTGGCCTACGCCACAGATCAGGTCGACAGGCGCAAGGTGCAGGTGGAACTGCCGGGCATGTCGGTGGAAAGGAGCGGAAACCAGTGGTGGCTCAAGGGCTTTCAACAGTCTCTGCAACCATTGGTCGCCCAGATTCGGCTGGAGGGAGAAGACGGGGTGATCCTTCCCGGCGGGGATGTAGAGGTTGCGGCGGTGAACCCGCGTATCACGCGCCCCTTGTCATGGGATGACGCGATCGGGGCCTATGTGTATGCGTACACTGACGACCAGCAGATGGAGCGGACGGTTACGATTGAGAACAGCAGCAGCTTTGCCCGCAAGCTCAACCTGCTGGAGCGGTTTGACGTGACCCAAGTGATGGTGCGTGATGTGGATTCCGGGGACGTGGACCCGGACTTGTGGGAGGTGGCGCGCCTTTTTCAGACGGGAGGCGGGGTGAATACGTCGCCGGCGATGCTGAAGGTAGCATACAGGATATTCCACCCTGACGGCGGCGTGTTGGAGGAGGTTACGGTCCCGATTGAGAATCCGGTCTATACGTTTATGGCGCCGGCGGGCGAGGGTGACATACAGGTCGAGGCCCAAGTCGTGCAGATATCGAATCTGGGGAGCATGCAGGCGGCGAGCCCGCAGAATACGGTGGCAATGAGCCTAGCGACGCCGACGCCGGTTGCGACTGCTACGCCGGTGCCGACGCCGACGCCGGAGGCCCCGAGAGTGGTTAGCACGCAAAACATAAACGTCCGAGAAGGACCAGGCACCACCGGCTACGGCATTATAGGACAGCTCAATGCTGGTCAGCCATACCTGATTTTCGGAAAGAATCAGACAGGGGATTGGTGGCAGATCGACATAGGCGGCAAAAAAGGTTGGGTGTATGCAGAATTGACGACAGCAAGCGGGCCGCTAAACAATGTCGAAGTGGTCAGGGATATTCCAGCGCCAGCGGCTGCACCGGCGGCGCAAGCTCCGGCACCAACCGGGGGCGGCGGTTTCGGGTATGGTGTGCAGGCGCATATGGTGCACAACAATATGGCCGGCCAAGTGATGCAGAAGACGCGTGAGATGGGATTCGGCTGGGTGAAACAGCAGATTGAGTGGAAGGTCTTCGAGCATAGCCAGGGGAACTACGATTGGGGCTCGATGCAGGGGATCATCGATGCTGCGAACAACGCGGGCATCAGCCTGCTTTTCAGCGTTGTGAATGCGCCGCCATGGGCGCGCGAGGCGAATTTCGAGCCGAATGTTGGCGGTCCTCCGGCGGACCCGAATACGTTTGCGAGGTTCCTGGGGGCGATGGCCGGCAAGTACTGCGGGACTTCGCTGAAGGCGATAGAGGTCTGGAACGAGCAGAACCTGCATTACGAGTGGGGCAACCTGCCTTTGGATCCTGCAAAGTATGTGGCTCTCTTGAGACCGGCCTACGCGGAGATCAAGAGGGCGTGCCCGTCGATGTTCGTGATCAGCGGGGCGCTGACGCCTGCTGCCAGCAACGGTGCACCGCAGAGCCGGGGCGGCATCGCGGCGATGGATGATTTTGAGTACCTGGAGAAGATGTTCCAGGCCGGGCTGAACAGCTACATGGACGGCATCGGCGCGCATCCGAGTGGATATAACGTGCCGCCCCAGTATACGTGGGAGCAGGGCTGTGAAGCGATTCAGAGGCATGGCAACAGCGG
The DNA here is from genome assembly GCA_011523365.1 of Caldilineaceae bacterium. GTDB lineage: Bacteria > Chloroflexota > Anaerolineae > Caldilineales > Caldilineaceae > Bin5. The sequence continues at coordinate 46,440 of WTGY01000141.1, read as the reverse complement.
CTTCAACGGCGCGTGCGACAGCCCGCACCACTCGTGGAGTTTCCGGAGTACGATGGAGGGCTATCGAAACATTGCGGTCAAGTACGGCGCGGCGAACAAGCGGATCTGGCCGACGGAGTTTGGGTGGGCAGCAGGCGGCGCGTTCGATCCGCGTTATGGGTATGCGAACGACAACGACTTCAGCGAGCAGGCGGCGTGGACGGTCGAGGCCTTTCAGATGATGAAGAGATGGGGCTGGGTGGGTCCGGCGATCCTGTGGAATCTGAATTTCCGGGTGGTGGCGAATCATACGGAGAAGGCACAGTGGGGGATTGTGAGACATGATTGGAGCAATCTGCCGGTATTTGATGCGCTGCGGGATATGCCGAAGTAGGGGGCGCCGAGTGCGATATTATAGCAAGAAATAGGGTGCAGATTGCCGCCAACTGGCTTGGCGGCAATTTCTTTTTGGGCATTGGGCAGACAGAGATCGGATTATTCGCTAACCGCCGGCACAACCTCACATCTTCCAATTCCAGAGCAGACCGGAGTTGGAATTCTGCCGTCCATCGAATCGTTTTCCGGTAACTGAGTGATCCTGCCTGGTCCGCGTTCGCAGTCGCGAGAGCATTAGTGGGCGAAGAAATCAGGCTGAGCCGGGCCTCTTGCAGCGATCCCTGCATTGTCCTGGGTTGATCTGGCCGCTCCCGCTTGGCCAAACTGCCGTTGACAGCGTTAATGCTATTTCTTATACTACGCCCCAAAGTTGACGCGTAGCCGTCTCGTTTTGCCGATAGTTCGGTCTGCCAAGTCCATCCGACCGACGGGCGGCCTTGGGACTGGGCATTTGGTCCAGCTGGCTGCCGAGTTCCAGCGCAGCAGATTCTTTTCTGTCGGACCAAGGGTTTATCAGAGACGCGCTCCCCATGATCAGTTGCTGGCCCTGCCAGCGTACCCGAGGAGAGAAAGATGAATAGGGATGATATTCGGTCTCGATTGACAGAGGGAGAGCGGCTATTGTTGGACGGCGCTACCGGATCGGAGCTACAGCGCCGCGGCGTCAATGTCTCTAAAGGCGTGACCGCTGATGGGGGGCTCGGTCCATGGTCGGCGACGGCTATGGGGGATGCGCCGGAGCTGGTACGCGAGGTCCATGAAGATTACCTGCGCGAGGGCGCGGATATCATCACGACCAACAGCTTCTGGACCAATCGTGAGCGGCTGGGCATGGTGGGGCTGGCGGACAAAATGGAGGAGTACACGCACCTGGCGGCGGAGATTGCGTGCGAGGCACGGGACGGGCTGAATCCGCAAGCGTATGTGGCCGGCAGTATGGCTCCTCCGGGCTGGGGGGACCTGGCGAAGGAGTTCAGCGACCAGTCGGCGGTGCTGGCGGCAGGGGGCGTGGACATCATTCTGCTTGAGTATGTAGGATCGGTGGCCGACTGTGTTGAGGCAGTTCGGGCGGTCTCGGGGACCGGACTGCCCATTTTTCTGGGTCTCAAGCATGTCACTCTGGAAGGGACCAACTCTGACGGTGAATCGTTTGAGCAGCTGGCAGACGGCCTGGAAGGATATGGCGTTGATGCGATCCTGCCAATGTGCAGCCGGCCTGAGGCGATTTCGGCCTCGTTGCCCAAGCTGCGCACGGCATTTGACGGACCTGTCGGGGCGTATGCCAACATCGGCTACAATCAGGCGTCCGGACGACCGGAATTTCCCAAGCGACAGTGGCACGTGATCGAGACCGACGATTATCCTCCTGAGCGATATGCCGAGTTTGCGCGTGACTGGCTCGAGATGGGCGCCCAGATCATCGGCGGCTGTTGCGCTACGGGCCCGGAGCATATTGCGGCGATACGACCGGTGGTGAAGGGGGCTGAGGAGGTGGAGGTTTGAAAGACTCTCTCCCATGAATACCAAGTCAAGGGAGTTTGACGCTGAAAGATTCGCGCTCAGGCTTCGTCGTCTGTGGATAGGAACACTGTATATAGGCATATTTGCCATTTACCTGCTCTTTCTTGGACTTCTGGTGGTCTATTATGGCTGGCGACCGGCCTTACTCTCCTTGTTTCTGGTTGGCCTGATCCAGTTATTTCGATATGTAGCATTCGACGTGGACCGGATAGGCTGGCAGTTGAGCCAGCAAAACATTGAGGGAGGGACAGAAGAGATTGTCCAACGTCGAAAAAAGCTACAACTCTTGTTACAGACTGTGATCTTGCTGCTCAACCTGGCAGTTGTGTTGCAAGTGTATTTCGTTGCGAGCTGGCAGCAGGTCATTGCGCTCCTGATTGGACTGATTGTGGTGGAGATGATGTTCAGGCAGATTCGAAATACGAGTCGTCAAATCAGTTATGGAAGCCCACTTTATGGAATCAAACATTCCGGTTCCATGACTGCAGCCTCGGAAACTTCAAGGTTGGAAGAGAAGCTGGCGGAGCTAAAGCAGATGGTTGAAAGAGAAGAGATATCGCAGAAGGCGTATGAGAAGGTAAGGGATCGGGAGTTGATAGGGAGGGTAATGGATGAATAGGGAGATCCCTTCCTCCTTCCCGTCCTTTCGAATGCTGCTCCCCTCCCTTACATCTGGGATGCGGCCCTCTCACTTGGGGGTGCAGTCCGACAGGCGGTGAGTTTTCGCAAACCTCTGGGGAGTCAGAGCGGGCTGAGCAATCTAACGGTCTGGGTTCTCCCAGAGGTTGTCTTCACCCTTCATTTGGTACCTACATAAAATATCCAGGTCTTTATTAGAAATCTTGAAATTGGGCAATCTCATTGGCAGAAATTCAGCCCGATCTTCGACTCATAGCAACGACCTACAGGCTCATCTCGGGATTCTCTTTTGCGGGTCCATTTGCATCCATGACAAGGAGGAACAGTGATGAACAAGTGTCTGAGGTTTGCCAATTTGCTCGTCATTCTGTCGTTTCTACTCACCGCGTGCGCCCCCGCAGCAGTTCCCGCCGAAGCCCCGCAAGAGGCGGCAGCCTCCGAGGCGGACTCTAGCGACTCTTCAAGACCATCGGATATGGCCGCCAACCAGGAGCTGACGGTGGGCAGGGTCTTCTATTTTGCGGGCCACATCAATGAGGCTGCCTGGTATGACGGTACCAATGTCATGGGCGGCGGCCTTCTGGAGCGGCATCCTGACGGCAGTATCCGCTCATGGGCTGCCGACTCATGGGATGTCAGCGACGATGGCACCGTCTATACTTTCAACCTGAATCCCGATTTGAAGTGGTGTACAGGTGAGCAGATTACGGCCCAGGATGTCAAGTGGGGCTGGGAGTGGCTCAATATCCGGTTCAAGTGGGCCAAGGATTACGCCTGGTACATGGTGGAAGGAATTGACGAATTCCTGGAGGCAACCGCGGACGTGGCCACCTATGATTTCGACAGTTGGGGCGACGCCGAAATCAGCGGCCTGGTTGTCCTGGATGACCATACGCTTCAGGTCAATCTGAAGGGCGTGACTCCAGCATTCATTGACGTCACGTCTTCGGGCATTCTGGGCACATGGGGGCTTCTCGACCCGGCGCAGATCAGACTTGGGACAGACGAAGCACCGTGGCATGAACATCCCGACTATTGCGGGGGCTTCGGTCCCTTCATGGTGGAAACCTACGACCCGGAAGAGGATGTGAGCGTGCTGGTACCCAATCCCCATTACGTACTGGGACCCCAGCCCCTGCTGGACAAAATCACGCTAAAGTCGATACAGGACCGGCAGACGCAGCTGGTGCTCTACGAAAGCGGCGAGCTGGACATCGCGATGCCGTCGACCGCTGATTTCGCCCAGTTCACCAGCGACCCGAACCACCCTTTGAATGGGCATGTCCAGGGATTCGGTCTGGCCGGGTTGCAGTGGCTTGAATTCGATGTCTCGGCGGAACCGACAAACGATCCCAAGATCCGCGAAGCCATCTATTTCTCGATCGACCTGGACCTGATCCATGAGACGGTCTATCGCAACCTGAGGCGGCGGGCGACGGGTATCATCCCTTCGGGACCGTTCTACCGTGAGGACCGGCCGGCGTACTGGCAGGCGGACCCGGAGCGGGCCAGGCAGGCGGTGGCAGACTCCACCTATGGCAGCGCCGAAAACGTGCCGCCAATTCTTTACTGGTCCCGCTACCCGGACCCTGAATGGCCGCAGCTGGCCCAGGCGGTGCAGCAGATGGTGAAAGATGCGACGGGCCTGGATATCCAGATTACGGTTGCCTCCAGTATGGAGGCAACTGAGAGGGTGAAGTATCAGATCTGGGAGGACAGCTACGGAACGTTCTCCCTGGACGCCCAGGCTTGGGGGTCATACAATTTCGCCAGTGACTCTTTCATCGCAACGCGCCATACACATTGGGGGGATGAGCATACCGATTCGCTGCTGGCGGAAATCGAGTCGAATCCAAATGAGGCAGACCGCATTGCGGCGTGGACGGAGTTCGAGGATATCGTCTTTGGCGAGTACTGGATGATCCCGCTTTACTGGCCGACCGGCAGATTCCTGGTGAACCCGAACGTGCAGGGACTGGCTTTCGATCCCACTTTCCGTTGGATCAATGCCGAATACATGTACATTGCTGAGGAGTAACAGTCGTATAAGGTAGAGAGAGGCCTGAAGTGGGCTCAGGATGGAAGCCTGCCCCTGCCCGATGCAGAAGGTCCTGGCTTCGAACGGGATTTACTTCAGTCTCTCTCCCCTTTGGCCGTGGCAAGGGAGGAGCAAGAGTAAGGAGGAATCAGGACTGGGTTCCCATCAAAGGGCAGAGACCTCTAACGCCTTTTTCGAAGATTTACATGTGGCGAAGATGCCCAAACACAAGTACGGGTACCGCGGCAATGTGGGCGATATCGCCCTGCTCAGAGATGGACGGCTGTTGATATGTTACACTGAATCCGGTGACATCCTTGGAGACAACGTAGGCGCTGGAGATATCGTTAAACGGTACTCCGGAGACCAGGGCAAGACGTGGAGTGAGCCGGAAAGGCTGATTGCGCGCGCGAAGCCATTTCGCGAGGATGAGGGATACTGGCACCCCAGTCTGCTGCGTTTGCAGAACGGCCAACTGCTTCTTTCCTACATCTATTTTTACTTTTCTGAATCTTTTCCGCGCTTCGCCCACACGTACTACCGCCGTTCGACTGACGACGGCGAATCCTGGGGCGATCAACTGATCGCCACGCCCCTCGCCGGCACAAATCACGTCTTCAACGACAAGCTCATCCAACTGCCCTCCGGTCGTATCCTCGCCCCTTGCGAGAAGGAGATCAGGGAGGAGGGTGACGACCACAGCGGCTATATCAGCTACGTTTTCTACTCCGACGACGACGGCTATTCCTGGCACCGTTCTGACAATGTTATCGATATCCTGCCGGTGGAGGCGCAGGAGCCGCACGTGGTCCCTTTGAAGGACGGTAGCCTGTTGATGCTTTGCCGGACGCACAGCGGTTACATCGTCCGATCCTATTCCGAAGACGAGGGTGTCACATGGTCGCCGGCTGAGCATGTGCGCAGCTTGACACTCTCGATCGTTGGGTCGGCGCTCAACGTCAAACGTATCCCGTCTACCGGAGACCTGCTTCTGCTGCGCTCGACCGACACCAAGAACAGACTGCGCACACCGTTTGTCTCAGCAATCTCCAGGGATGAAGGCCGCACGTGGATCCATGAACGGCCGGTCGGTTCCGACCCCGATGAGGATTATGGCTATCCGAGCCTGACCTTTGTGAACGATATGGCGCTGGTCAGCTATCATAAGCGGGACGGCATCTACGTGGCGCGAATCGACATCGACTGGTTTTACGGCAAATAGAATCAGTCTGCTGGAAGGTTGCGATGGATGACAGGAAAGGGGAGGTGGTAAGCCCGCAAATCAATATCGACAGCCTATAGGTTCATCCTGGAGCAGCTATTTCCAGGTCCCTACCGCTTCTGTGGTAAGGAGGAGTTCTGATGGAAAAGTATCTGAGATTCGCCAGTCTGCTCGTGATTCTGTCGTTTCTGCTTACCGCGTGCGCCCCCGCAGCAGTTCCCGCTGAAGCCCCACAAGAGGCGGACTCCACCGACTCTGGGAGACCGGCCGATATGGCCGCCAGCCAGGAACTGACCATGGGCAGGGTCTTCTATTTCTCGGGCCATTTCACTGAGGGCTCTTGGTATGATGGCGGTCTAGTCATGGGCGGCGGCCTTCTGGAGCGACATCCTGACGGCAGCATTCGCCCATGGGCTGCCGACTCATGGGAAGTCAACGAAGAAGGCACAGTCTATACTTTCAGCCTGAATCCCGATTTGAAGTGGTGTACGGGTGAGCCGATTACGGCCCAGGATGTCAAGTGGGGCTGGGAGTGGCTCAATATCCAGTTCAAGTGGGCTAAGGATTACGCCTGGTACATGGTGGACGGCATAGAGGAGTTCCTCGAAGCAACGGCGGATGTGGGCCCATGGGACTTCGACCAATGGGGCGAAGCGGCAATCAGCGGGCTGGTCGCCCTTGACGACCACACGCTGCAGGTCAAACTGAAGGGCGTGACGCCAGCTTTCATTGACGTGGCATCCTCGGGCAACCTGGGCGCCTGGGGGCTTCTCGACCCGGCACAGATCAGACTCGGTACGGGGGAGATGCCTTGGCATGAACATCCCGACTTTTGTGGCGGCTTTGGTCCCTTCATGGTGGAATCCTTCGATCCGGAAGAGGACGTGAGCGTGCTGGTGCCCAATCCCCATTACACGCTGGGACCCCAGGCCCTGTTGCAGAAGATGACGTTCAAGGGCATACAGGACCGGCAGACCCAGTTGGTGCTCTACGAAAGTGGCGAGTTGGACATCGCCATGCCTTCGACCGCAGATTTCGCCCAGTTTATGAACGATTCCAACCATCCCCTGCATGACCATGTGCAGACCTTCGGCATTGCCGGCTTGCAGTGGCTCGAATTTGACCTCGCGGCGGAGCCGACCAACGATCCCAAAATCCGCGAAGCCATCTTTTACTCAATCGATCTGGATCTGATCCATGAGACGGTCTATCGCAACCTGCAACGGCGGGCGACCGGCATCATCCCCTCCGGGCCTTTCCACCGCGAAGACCGGCCCGGGTATTGGCAACCGGACCCGGAACGCGCCAGGCAGGCGGTCGCCGATTCCTCATACGGCAGCGCCGAAAACGTGCCCCCAATCCTCTACTGGTCCCGCTATCCGGACCCCGAATGGGCACAGGTAGCCCAGGCGGTCCAGCAGATGGTGGCCGATGCGACCGGCATCGAGATCCAGATCACCGTCGCTTCCAGTATGGAGCCATCCGAAAGAGTGAAATTCCAGATCTGGGAGGATGGCTATGAAACTTTTTCCATGGATGCCCAGGCCTGGGGTTCTTACAACTTCGCCAGCGATTCTTTCATATCCACGCGTCATGCGCATTGGGGTGATGAACGTACCGACGCGCTGTTGGCGGAAATAGAATCGAATCCCGATAGGGCCGCGCGCATCCAGGCCTGGTCGGAGTTTGTGGATGTCGTCTGGAGCGAGTACTGGATGATCCCACTTTACTGGCCGGAAGGCAGGTTCCTGGTGAGGCCGAACGTAAAGGGCGTTGTCTTCGATCCCACTTTTCGTTGGATCAATTCCGAATACATATACATCGCCGAGGAGTGACCACTGCACGGCGGTGGTGGAGAGATCTGGCCTTTCTTCACCGCCGCCGCGGCAATGGACAAGGCAAATCAAGGGCGGGGTTACCAATGCAATCCAATCGTTCAGCAGAGACCTCAGGCGCTTCCTTCGAAGACGTCCATGTTATGAAGTTGCCGAGGCGGAGGTTTGGCTACCGCGGGAATGTGGGCGATATCGTACAACTCAATGATGGACGTCTGTTGCTCTCATACACATGCAACGATGACAGCCCTGGAGATAGCATCGACGTTGGTGACATCATGGGACGGGTCTCAAATGAGGGGGGCAAGACCTGGGGTGAGCCGTTCCTACTCATTTCGCGGCCAAAGCCGTATCGCAAGGATGAGGGATACTGGCACCCCAGTTTTCTGAGGCTGGCCAACGGGCAGCTGCTCATGTCCTACATTTACTTTGCCGGCTCGATGCCGCGTTACGCGCACTCCTACTACCGCCGCTCGACCGACGACGGCGCGACATGGGGCGATCAGTTGATCGTTACGCCCCACGCCGGCACGAATCATGTTTTCAACGACAAACTGATCCAACTGTCCTCCGGTCGGATACTCGCACCCTGCGAGAGGGAGATCAAGGAAGAGGGCGGCGACCATCGCGGCTACGTCAGCCTGGTTTTCTACTCCGACGACGACGGCTATTCCTGGTGGCAGTCGCAGAACGTGGTCGATACGCTGCCGGTGGAGGCGCAGGAGCCGCACGTGGTCCCATTAAAAGATGGCCGTCTGATGATGCTGTGCCGGACGTACAGCGAATACATTGTCCGGTCCTATTCCGAAGACGAAGGGGCCACCTGGTCGCCAGGCGAGCATGTGCGCAGTTTGAAGCTCTCAAGCAACTCGTCGGCACTCAACGTCAAGCGTATCCCGTCTACGGGCGACCTGCTATTGCTGCGCTCGACGGACACCAAGAATCGCCTCCGCACTCCATTCGTCTCAGCAGTTTCAACGGATGAGGGCGACACCTGGATCCACGAACGCGAGATCGGTTCTGATCCTGAGGACGACTACGGCTATCCAAGTCTGACCTTTGTGGATGATATGGCGCTGATCAGCTACCATAAGCGGGACGGCATTTACGTGGCGCGAATCGGAATCGACTGGTTTTACGGAAAGTAGGACTGTTGGGAGGCTGCAATCAAGGTTTCAGGCCGCGCTGCCCGCAGTAGATTCTGTAAGAAAGAAAGCCCCACGGTTATTCGCTGGGCCTGGAGGTCGATGCTGCAGGACAGCGGCGGTGAACCAGAGTGATCGGGTACATCATCAGGCGTCTGGGTGCTATCGTACCGACGCTTCTGGTTGGCATCTTTATCGCGTTCACGCTGACCTATTTCGGTCCTGGCGATCCGATCCGTGTTTTTCTGGAGCAGCAGGGCAGGTTGAGCGAGGAAGCCTACGAGGCACTGCGCAGGCAGTATGGGTTAGACCGGCCTTTCCTGGTGCAGTTCGGCGATTACGTCACCGGCCTGGTACGCGGGACTTTCGGCAAATCGATCTGGGCCGGCGGCCGCCCGATCGAGGTGATGATCCGGCGCGCACTGCCTGTCAGCGTCCAACTCGGTTTCGTTGCTTTTGTCATAACGGTCGGGATGGGCGTTCCCCTAGGGATTCTCGCGGCCTTGAGACAGAACTCTCTGGTCGACTACGCGATTGTGTCGGCATCGGTAGTGTTGTCGTCGATCCCCACCTTTGTATTGGCGCCGATGCTGCTCATTCTGTTTGTATTGGTCATCCCTGTTCTGAAGAATCCAATTGGCTGGGGCGGCGTCTTCGACGCGCGTATTGTGCTGCCTGCGTTCTGTATCGCGGTGGGGCCGCTGATGGGTATTGTGCGCCAAGCGCGGAGTGCGGTGCTGGAAGTAATCCGACAGGACTATGTGCGCACGGCGTACGCAAAGGGGTTGCCGCGCCGAATGGTCATATGGCGGCATATCTTTCGCCACATTTTGACGCCCCTGTTGTCGGTCGGCGTGGGGCTGTTCGGGGGGATCCTGCAGGGTTCCATCTTTGTTGAACGCGTTTTCAACATTCCCGGCTACGGGGCACTCAGTTTTCAGTCCTTTGTGGCACGAGACTTTCCCGTAATTCTGGCGACGACGGTGGTGGCGGCGGTGATAGCGATGACCTTGAATCTGGTCCTTGACGTGTCCTACGGGCTGGTCGACCCCCGCGTCCGGCTGGGCAGGCGCGTCGAGGAGGTATGATCGTGTACAAGGAGGTTTCCGAGACCAGCCAGCTGTTCCGGCAGGACGAACGCAGCCTCGTGCGCGATGCCGTGCGCAAGTTGGTTGCCAACAGGCTGGCGATGGTCAGCCTGTTTGTCATTGTTTTCGTCTTCTTCATCGGCATCTTCGGACCGTTACTGGCGCCGCAGGACTACCTTGAGCAGGACTTGCGGGCGTACAATCAAGGCCCGAGCCGCGAGCATTTGCTGGGTACAGACGAATTGGGGCGTGACATGCTGTCGCGCCTGCTTTGGGGCGGGCGAACGGCTATCATGGTGGCCGTCGTGAGTACGTCAATTTCCTATCTGATCGGCATCCTTTTCGGCACGCTGGCGGCCTATCGCGGCGGGCTTACCGATGCCGTGTTTGTACGCACGGTCGACCTGTTCGACAGCTTTCCGCACATTCTGGTGGCGATGTTGCTGGCCTCGACGATGCGGCCCTGGGTCCTGCGGTTGGCGCGGAGCCTTGAGGAGACGCAGGGAATCAGTCTGCTTGCCGATAACACGGTCTATATTGATTACCTGGTCGTGTTTGGGGCGTTGTCGATGATTGGGTGGGCCGGTATCGGCCGCTTGATACGCGGGCAGGTGCTGACGCTGCGGGCGACCGATTTTGTACTGGCTGCCCGTTGCGTGGGTGCAAGGGAGCGCTGGATTATCTTGCGTCATCTGGTGCCGAACGCGATCGGCCCGGTGATCGTGGCACTGAGCAGCAGTTTCGGCGGGGCGATGATGTATGAGTCGAGCCTCAGTTTCATCGGCATCGGCATCCAGCCCCCCGGGGCCAGCTGGGGCAACATGATTGTGCTGAGCATGGGACAGTGGCGTTACTATCCCCACCTGGTACTGATGCCGGGTATTCTTTTGATGCTGGCGATCATCGCCTTCAACTTCTTTGGCGACGGTCTCAACGATGCTTTGAATCCGCGCGCGCTGGCGCCGGTACGGAGATAGGACAGTTCGGAGGCGAGGATGGCGGTCTGACGTACAGAGGAATTGCCGTCTGCAGTGGGCGACCCGTGCGCAGGCTACGCGAAGACGGCACCGTTGACCGCCTCAACAGGTTCAAACTCGGGGCACTCCCGCCTCGCGAAAGAGGGTTTGCAGTTGGGCAAGGAGTTCGGACGACAGGCGTGAATAGGGCGGGCGGGGCGGGCCGACCTTCAGGCCTACCGCTTCCATTGCCGCCTTAATGAACGGTCCCTCGCCCTCGGTATACTTGACTGCCTCCTCCACCCAAGCAGTCCACTTCCATTTGAATGCAGCGAGCGTCGCGTGCGCATCGTCGTACTTTCCGGCCTCCAGAAGACGCCAGAGCTTGCGCGGATACTGGGGCCAGAAACCGCTGAGATGCGTGACGAAAGCCCGCGCTCCATACATGTGGCTGAGAACGTGGTGGCCCTCATTATCGACCATGGCGACCGCGTCCTTGAAGTCCAAAATCGTGTCGCGGAAGACGGCCGCATCCTCTGAGGCCCACTTGATTGCTCCCACCGTTGGAATGGATGTCAGCTGGGTCAGCAGATCGCGGCTCATGTGGATGCCGTCCCAGGGTGTGTGGTAGACCATGAGGGTTAACGCGGCGTTATCGGCGACCAGTTTGAAGAGATTGTAGACGTCGCGCTCGGTGGATGGGTAGTAGTAGAGCTGACCCAACTGGGCGGCGGCGATGCCGGCTTGTTCAGCGTGGCTGACGAGGTCGAGGATGACCCGGTAATCGGTATGCTGGATGCTGGTCATGACGGGCACCTGGCCGCGGGCAGCTGCGACGGCGGCATCCATAATCGCTTTGCGCTCATCCAGATTGAGGGTTGGGAACTCGCCGCCCGCTGCGCCGACCAACAGGACGCCGTCACCTGTCGTGACGCCGCCTTCGATCATGAAGCGGATATTGTCTTGCAGGGCGGCCAGGTCGAGGGAGAAATCTTCTTTGAACGGTGTCGCAACAGCCACGACGGGGCCGCGCAGCCAGTCATGGATGATTTCGCGATCCATAAGGCATCTCCTCATTGACTCTTGCAACCTGTAGAGATTCTAATGAGTTATTTCATTCATGTCCAGCCAGACACAAATGACTGGGTACACTAATAGAACAGAAAGGCCGGGCCTTCGTGTGCGAAGACCCGGCCTGATTTTTCTTGCTGGCAAAGGGCTTTACCCTTCGTCCTCCACGAAGACACCTGGACGGGTGCGACGGCGGCGACGGGCGACCTTGAGTCGCAGCTGGCTGCGGCGGTATGCGATCTCTACGGGTTGGCGCTCTTCGTCCGGCCGGGTGCGCAGGGCTTCTTCGGCGCGTTGCAGGGCCTCTTCGGCGCGGGCGATGTCGATTTCGTCGGCGCGCTCGGCTGAGCGGGCCATTACGATCACCTTGTCGGGCAGCACTTCGACCACGCCGCCGCTAACGGCGATATAGTCGGGTTCGCCATCGGCGTTGTGCAGGGTAAGTTCACCGATATTCAGTGTCGTCAGGAGGGGGGCATGGCCAGCAAGTATGCCCATCTCGCCTTCGACGCCGGGCAGGGTGATCATCTCGACTTCGCCGCTGTACAGCTGACGGCTGGGGGTTACGATTTCGACCTGAATCGTCATTCTTCCTGCCTCAGTTGCTCACCCTTTTCGATCGCTTTCTCGATGGATCCGACCATGTAGAAGGCCTGCTCGGGCAGGTCGTCATGCTTCCCGTCCAGAATTTCACGGAAGCCGCTCACAGTATCATCGATTCTGACGTACTCGCCGGGCGAGCCGGTGAAGACCTCGGCCACGTGCATGGGCTGGGTGAGGAAGCGCTGAATCTTGCGGGCGCGAGCCACGATGAGCTTGTCGTCTTCGCTCAGTTCTTCGACTCCGAGAATGGCGATGATGTCCTGGAGGTCGCGGTAACGCTGAAGAGTCTGCTGCACTTCGCGGGCGACGTTATAGTGTTCTTCGCCGACGATGAGCGGGTCGAGGATGCGGCTGGTGGAGCCGAGAGGGTCCATGGCCGGGTAGAGCGACTGCTCGGCGAGGGCGCGTTCCAAGGTGATGGTAGCGTCCAGGTGGGCGAAGGTTGTGGCCGGCGCGGGGTCGGTGTAGTCATCGGCGGGCACGTAGACGGCCTGCATCGATGTAATTGAGCCGACATTGGTGGAGGTAATGCGCTCCTGCAGCTCACCCATATCGGTGCCGAGCGTGGGTGCGTAGCCGACTGCGCTGGGTAGACGCCCGAGCAGGGCCGACACTTCGGAACCGGCCTGCACGAAACGGAAGATGTTGTCGATGAAGAGGAGTACATCGCGTCCTTCATCGCGGAAGTATTCGGCCATGGTGACGCCGGTGAGGCCGACGCGGAGGCGGGCGCCGGGCGGCTCGTTCATCTGGCCGAAGACCATCACAGTCGAATCGATCACGCCGGATTCACGCATTTCGTGCCAAAGGTCATTGCCCTCGCGGCTGCGCTCGCCGACACCGGCGAAGACTGAGTAGCCGCTGTGGTACTCGGCGACGTTGTTGATCAGCTCCTGAATGATGACGGTTTTGCCGACGCCGGCGCCGCCGAATATTCCGGTCTTGCCGCCCTTGGTGAAGGGGGCGATGAGGTCGATGACCTTTACGCCGGTCTCGAAGAGCTCGGCTTGCGTGCTGCGGTCGGCGAAGCTGGGCGGTTCGCGATGGATGGAGTAGCGGTCGGCAGCTTCGACCTCTTCATCGCTGTCGATTGTATTGCCGGACACGTCGAAGATGCGCCCCAATGTTCCCGGGCCGACAGGCACGGTAATGGGGGCACCGAAGGAGTAGCCTTCCATGCCGCGGCGCATGCCGTCGGTAGAGCTCATGGCCACTGCACGGACAGCGCCTTCGCCGAGATGCTGCTGCACCTCACAGACCAGGGTCGAATCGTCGTCGAGGTCGACGTAGACGGCGTCGTAGATTTCCGGCAGGTCATCCCCGGTGAAGGAGAAGTCCACTACCGGACCGACAACGCTGGACACGGAGCCGCTGATGCGGCCATTGCTTCCGTTTTCTGACATGGTATGCTCCGTTCTGCTATGGGAAGGGGCAATTCAGCCCGCTCAGATCTATTCGAGGCCGATTGAACCGCCGATAATGTCCATCAGTTCACGGGTGATGCCTTCCTGACGGGCCTTGTTGTAGGTCAGTGTCAACTCGTCCACGAGCTCGTTGGCGGCTTCGGTGGCGTTGCGCATGGCGACCATGCGGGCCGAGTGTTCGCTGGCGATGCTCTCGTACATGGCCTGCAAGATCTGCACTTCGGTGAAGCCGATCAGTACCTGCTCCAATACGGCTTCGACGCTTGGCTCAAAAATATAGTCCGGCGGCATGGTAGCGGTTGTCTCTGCAGGAACGACGGGCAGAATCTGTTGCACAGTGGGCCGTTGGATCAGCGTATTGACGAAGTCGGTAAAGATAAGGTGGACCTCGTCGAAACGCTCAGAGCGAAAATCGTCGATGATCGTCCGGGAGATGGGAGCGATGTCGGCGGTGGCGAGGGTATCGGGCATGTTGGTGAATTCGGCGCGGATGACCGGGTCGTAACGCAGAAGCCAGTCGCGGCCTTTGCGGCCGACGACAACGACCTCTACTTCGCGGTCCTGGTCACGCTGGGCTTTGATGAAGGCCGCATTCTGCCGCAACACGTTGGCATTGAAGCCGCCGGCCAGCCCGCGGTCGGCGGTGATCAGGACGATCCCGACTCGTTTGATTTCGGCCCTGGCGGTGATGAGCGCGTCCAAGGCGTCGCCGCTGCCGTGCAGACGGGCGATGTGGCTGAGGACTTCGAGTGCTTTTTCCGCGTAGGGGCGTGTCGCCATCACCTGTTGTTGGGCGCGGCGCATCTTGGATGCAGCCACGGCTTCCATCGCGCGCGTGACCTGAGAGATGTTTCTTACCGAGCGGATGCGACGGCGAATCTCACGTGTACTTGCCACCAATGCCTCCTCAGACGCAGTAATCCGTGGCTCGATGCAGGGTTGCTGCGCTGGTCACTGACAACTGATCTCAAAACTATTCAGATCCAGTCCAATTGCTGTTAAAGGTTTCCAAGGCCAGGCTCAGGGAATCGACCGATTCATCGGGCAGGTCTTGCGCACGCAGGATAGTCTGACCAATCTCGGGATGGTTGGCATCCATGTAGGCGTGCATTTCCAGTTCCCAACGCTTCACATCGGTGATGTCGATGTCGTCGACAAAGCCGTTGTTCACCGCGAAGAGACTCATGACCTGCTTGTCCAGCTGCAGAGGCTCGTACTGGGGCTGTTTCAGAGTTTCCTGAATGCGCTGACCGCGATTGAGCTGGCGCTGGGTTGCAGCGTCGAGGTCGGAGCCGAACTGAGCAAAGGCGGCGAGCTCACGGAACTGGCTGAACTCCAGTTTGAGGCGGCCGGCGACGCCTTTCATGGCGCGGGTTTGGGCGGCGCTGCCTACGCGGCTAACCGAGAGGCCGACGTTCATGGCAGGGCGAATACCGGCGTAGAAGAGGTCGCTCTCCAGGAAGATCTGGCCGTCGGTAATGGAAATCACGTTGGTGGGAATGTATGCCGAGACGTCGCCTGCCTGGGTCTCGATCACCGGCAGGGCGGTCAGGCTGCCACCGCCGAACTCCTCGTCTAGGCGGGCGGCCCGTTCCAGGAGGCGGCTATGCAGGTAGAACACGTCGCCAGGGTAGGCCTCGCGGCCGGGCGGGCGCCGCAGCAGGAGGGATACCTGGCGGTAGGCCTGGGCGTGCTTGGAGAGATCATCGTAGACGATGAGGGCGTCGCGGCCCTGCTCCATGAACTCTTCGCCCATTGCGCAACCGGCGTAGGGCGCCAGGAACTGCAAGGCGGCGGGGTCGGCGGCGGAGGCGGTCACGACGATGGTGTGATCCATGGCGCCATATTTTTCGAGGGTACCGACGACCTGCGCCACGGTTGACTGCTTCTGACCGACGGCGACGTAGATGCAGATCAGGTCTTTGCCCTTCTGGTTGATAATTGTATCGACGGCGAGGGCGGTCTTGCCGGTCTGGCGGTCGCCGATGATTAGCTCTCGCTGGCCGCGGCCGATGGGAATGAGGGCGTCAACGACGGTGATGCCGGTCTCGACAGGGGTATCGACGCCTTTGCGCAACACGACGCCGGGGGCGATGCGCTCAACCGGACGGGTGGCGGTGGAGTCGATTGGGCCTTTGCCGTCGAGGGGTTGACCGACGGCGTTGACCACGCGGCCGATCAGTGGGTCACCGACGGGGACTGAAGCGAGGCGGCCGGTGCTGCGCACAAGGTCACCTTCTTCGATCTCGGTGTATTCGCCCATGATGATGATACCTACGGAATCATCGTTCAGGTTTTGGGCGATTCCGAGCACGCCAGTCTTGGTGAATTCGACCAACTCGCTGGCCATGACGCCCTGGAGGCCGGAGATGATGGCGATGCCGTCACCGACTTCGACGACTTCGCCCACGTCCACGCGGCTGGGGGCCGGCTGGAAGTTGAGGATCTGCTGCTTGAGCCGGTCGGTAAATTCCTGGGTCAGCTCCTCAGTCTGAACTGCCATAAGCGCTGTCCTTTATTGTATTGTCCCAATTCAGGGTGCCTGACAGCCTGCCGGCCTGTTAGTCAGGACCCGAATCTGACTACCTAATCCAGATTTATCGCACAGAGGCCGCGACCATTTCGCGCAGAGCCATCAACCGATTTGCGACGGTGTTGTCGATCAGCTGATCGCCGACGCGGATGCGCAGGCCACCCATCAGGGATGGGTCAACATCGAAGCTGAAGACGATGTCTTCGCCGTACTGTTGGGTAAGTCGCTGGCGAATCTGCTCTTGTGCGTCGTCACCCAACTCGATGGCGCTAGTGATGTCAGCCGACTGCGGTCCGGTCTCGCCTCGCAGGCTTGCGCCCAAAGCGACGATGACGCGGGGCAGGAGCGTTGCATCCCCCTCCTGCACGAGCATTTTGACAAAGTTTTGCAGTTCCGGGGAGGCGCTGTCGGGAATTGCGGCATCGACGGCGTCGACGTCGGCGCCCAGTTTTGGGTCTTGCGCCAGGGCGTCAGCGACTTCGGTCAGCGTCGTCTGCCACTGCTCGACGATAGCCTCGAGAATGGCCTGGGCGTATCGTTCGGCCGTCGCGCGCTCGCTCATGAACCGCTCCCGTTTTGCTGGGCCAGATAGTCGGCGACAAAGCGTTCCTGTTCATCCCGGCTTGCGAGTTCGCGGCCGAGGATCTGCTCGGTGGCGGCGATGGCCAGATCGGCGATCTGCTTTCTGGCGTCGGCCATGACGGCGGCTGTCTGCGCTTCGGCGTCGGCCTGGGCCTTCATTCGGATTTCCTGGGCTTCCTGATCGGCGCGGCTGCGGACATCCTGGGCGATGCGTTCGGCGTCGCGTGTGGCCTGGGCGCGCACTTCCTGCGCCTCGCGGCGAGCCTCTTCGAGGATCGCCTGTTTCTCCGCTTCGGCTTCGGCGGCGGCGCTGGAAGCCTTATCGGCCTGTTCCAAACCCTGGGCGATGCGCTGTCTGCGCTGCTCGAGCATGTTCAGAACCGGCTTGTAGAGTAGCTGCTGCAGAATAACCATCAACAGCCCGAAGTTGATGATCTGCGAGAGCAATAACTGCCAACTGATACCTAATTTATCGAGAGCGTCCAAGGCCAACCTCCTGGATACACTGCAGTGGCTCGTTGTTCGGGGCCAGTCGTTTCACAGGCCGTTGGAAGTGAACACCGGTCACTGATGACTGAACTCTGGCCACTGCGAACAGGTTTAGACGAACTTGACCAACAGGGAGATTACGAGCGCATAGATAGCGACCGATTCACAGAAGGCGAAACCAAGCAGCATGTTCGTCTGCACAGTGTTGGTCACTTCAGGATTGCGGCCCATCGCTTCCATCGCTTTGGCGCCAATCAGACCGATACCTACACCAGGGCCAATTGCGCCCAATCCGATAGCAAGTGCAGAACCCAGTTCCTTTGCGACTTCAACATCCATGAGTGTGAACTCCTTTTTCTTAACTGCAGTGAATGGTGGTTCGTGATCAGTCTTGCGAGTGGCGCCGGGAGCAATCCCGTCACTGGCAACTGACGTTAATGGTGGTCGTCGTGGCTGACGGTGGCCATGGTAAAGAAGGCCAAGGTCAGCAACATGAATACAAGCGCCTGGATGAATCCGATGAACAGTTCCAGCCCGTAGAATATGCTGGGCAGGAGGAAGGTGACGAGAAAGGCCATCACGAGGAGAACGACTTCACCGGCAAAGATATTGCCGAAGAGACGAAACGAGAAGCTGATGATCTTGGAGATTTCAGCGATCAGTTCGAAGAAGCCAACCACAGCGCCCATGCCGTCCTTGAAGGGGTTCTTGAAGAACTTGGTGAAGTAGCGGATACCCAAGGCCTGAACGCCGAAGAATTGGGTCATGAAGACGGAGATGAGGGCCAAGGCCAGAGTCATGTTGAGGTCGGCGGAGGGGCTGCGAAACAGGGGGACGAGGACCGGTTTGCCTTCTTCGGCGGCGGCGGCGACAGCCACTGCTTCGCCCCCGGCCATTGCGAGCTGGTTGCCCAGTTCGGTCTGTGCGTGGCTTTCGGCGGGACTATGGTAGATGCCGATCGAGCCAAAGCCGGGCAGCAGGCCAATATAGTTGCTGATCAGGACGAAGATAAAGATGGTGATCACCCAGGGGAAGAATTTGCGGCTGTTGGCGGAGCCATGGCCGGCGATGCTCTGGGTCAGGTTCCACATGCCTTCGACCAGCATCTCCACGATGTTCTGCCAGGCGCCGGGGACTTCCTTCATTCTGGAGACGGCGAAGACGGCCATCAGGATAATGATCAGGTCGACCAGGAGGGTCGTCAGCAGGCCGTTAGTGAACCACTTTGGCCCGTTTTCGAGCAGAGCTTCGGCCGCCAATTCGACGTGGGGCGGGGGGGCGTTAAAGAAGGGCACCACGCTCAAGACGAGCAGGACAATGATGCCGATGGTCGCGTTGCGAATGCGTGCGTTGAAGACTAAAGCTCGGAGAAGATTCTTGAACAAGATCTACCCTCCTGTAGACGGCGGTCTTGAGCGGTCTGCCACAGATGCAAACTCAAGCGACGGGTTGGGACGAAGGTATGTCCCTTGGATCATCTTCCAGTTTGCGACTGCCCGCTGTATCGCTCGGTCAGGGGGAAAGACACCAGTGGGGTCGCTGAGATTCTTGAGATAGTCAGCTATCAGTATAAAGGGGCGGAGAAGGATTGCGCAAATTTTCACAGCGTTGTTGAAGCAGTGATTCGTGCGCGTGCGGGGCTGTTGGCCGGGTTACCGACTACGCGAATTGAGCGTGTTTCAGCTGCAAGGCGCCAGCGCCAGCGTTGGTTGCTAAGGCTGGTTATCAGCGGCTGATAGTCTTGGCAGATGTTGAGGTTTTCAGAGGTCATAGATGCTGATGACTGAGGCGATGATGAAGAGAAGAGCGGTCGCCCCGATCAGCATTCTGTTTTTGTGGAGGATTTCATTCCAGGTGGGGGGTGGCAGCAGATCCGTAGTTGGATCCTTTTTGGCGTTTTCGGCTCCGAACAGCGCCTGCCGCAGATCGAAGACACTGGAGGGACGTTCGTCGGGATGCATGGCCAGGGCCTGGAAGACGGCCCTTTCGGTTCGTGTGGAGATTGCAGGATTCAGCTGACGCAGCGGATCGAGCAACCCAGACTTAAGGAAGCGCTCTCTGGCATCCTGTGGGGGCGTGCCGGCGAGCAGGTGATAGAGCGTGGCGCCGACGCTGTAGATATCGGAGCGGACATCTGTGTGGCCGGTGTCGCCGCCATACTGTTCGAGGGGGGTATAGGCAACAGTGCCCCTGCCCTGGACGACGGTCACGGTGCGAGCGTCGTCCGGTTGCAGTACTTTGACGAGCCCGAAGTCAACCAGTTTCAGTCTATTTTCGGGCGTAATCTTTATGTTACCCGGCTTGATGTCTCGATGGAGCACAGGCGGGTCCTGGCTGTGCAGATATTCCAAGGCGTCCAGGAGTTGCGTGGCCCAGAGGAGGACCTGAGCTTCGGAGAGGTGTTTATTCTGTCGAATGGCTTCATTTACGATCTCTTGCAGATCACGGCCTTCGATGAAATCCATGACCAGGTACTCGCGGCCATCTACGGAGAAGTAGTCGGAGACTTTGGGGAGGTTGGGATGATCGAGCCGGGCGAGGACGCTGGCCTCCTGGTAGAACTGTTCGATCGTCTGACCCAAGTCCAGTTCGGGCCCGCGCTGGTCGATGAGGAGGGCGGGCAGGATTTCTTTGATCGCGCAGACTCGGCCGTCCAGGCGCAGATCGTTAGCCTGGTAAACTGCACCCATTCCACCTTGACCTACAAGACGAACGATTTCGTAACGCCCGCGCAGGATTGAATCTGAATCCAATACTGTAGCCAAAAGACACCTCTGCTGATTTTCCGGAGGAAGAAAGCTGCCGCCCGTTGCGCGCCCGTTGGTGAGGCGTGGCCGCTGTGGGTTGCGGCAGAACGCTGAATTTGGCGCTACGGTGCGTCAAAGAGTTCGTATTCTACAGCCGAGCTATGCGGCTATTTTGAAAAAGTGGTTGACGGATGTAAACCGCTTCGATATAATGAATCTCTCCCTCGTAATCGTTACGCCAAGTTTACTGAAGAGTTGTTGCCACAATCGTTGGGGGCTCGGACACAGGGAATCATACTATAATAATAGACTGAGAAATGTGCAAGTGACGTTAAAACTTACCTTGCATGCTATTTTTACGAGGGAAGGAAATGACGCAAGAGGGCCCCAACGCTGGACAACAGTATGTAGAGACACGGAGTGTTCGACCCGTCGACAGGCAACGTGAGACGGCAATGCTGATCCTGCGCCACGGCAATCAAACCGGCCAGGGCTGGCCCCTGAGCCGTACCACGCCACTGATCATCGGGCGCCACGAAGAATGCCACGTTACGCTGCCAGACCGCCAGGTAAGCCGGAACCACGCCCGCATATTCTGGGACGGGTTCGGATATTCGATTGAGGACCTGGGCAGCAAGAACGGAACCCATGTCAATGGCATGGATATTGCTGACGGGTCGCACAGTTTGTCAGATGGTGACGAGGTGCAGATCGCGCTACGATTCAAGCTGTCGTTTGTCGATGACGAGGCGACCACTCCCCTAACGCTGGACTCCAGCGATAGCGACGCGCAGTCGGAATCGGGGTTACGCATTGAAGAAGAGACGCGACAGGTGTGGCTGAACGGCTCGCTGCTGGAGCCTCCTTTGAGTCTGCATCAGTACCGGCTGCTGAGTGCCCTTTGGCATGAGGGAGGCGGAGTGATGACTCGCGAACAGATCGTGCAGGCGGTCTGGCCGGAGACCAGCGGGGCGGGTGTCAGCAAGCAGGCCATCGACGCTCTTGTGCGGCGGTTGCGCGAACGGCTCAACGAGCACGACGAGAGATCCAACTTCATAGTAACAGTGCGCGGCCACGGTTTCCGGTTGGAGAATCCCTGACCGCAAGGGCGGGGAGTGAAAGGCGAGGTACCCTTTCTTGTCGTTCCTCTTCGCTTTCTGCGCGCCCAAGGAGCGACGACTCAGGGCTGATGAATGTCTTGGCTGCATTGCGTCCTACAGATTCTGAGCGCGGCGCAGAGGAAGAGGGGGCGCAGGTTCCCGAAGGCGGGCCCGGCGAGTCAAACTCCTGGAGCGGCTCCTCTACGGCCGCTAAATTGACCACGTTGGAAGTCGCTCATACCGACCGGACGCGGGAGTCACGCCGATTTCCAGTTCCTCCTGTTTCGGAGACCGGCGAAGGGCCTTTGGGCCTTTACATTCACATTCCATTTTGCGCCCGGAAGTGCCCCTACTGCGATTTCAATACCTACGCCCGTCTTGAACCGCTGTACGAAGCGTACAGTGAGGCTCTTTGCCGGGAGTTGGGTCGGTGGGCAGCGCGCCTCGACGGCCGGACTGTACACACGGTCTTCCTTGGCGGCGGCACGCCGACAGTGCTAAGTGCAGGCCAGTTGAGACTAATTCTGGAACTGGTCCACGACCGGTTTGCGCTGGCAGACGAGGCTGAGATCAGTTGCGAGGCCAATCCGGGCATCGAGGACCGGGGGCAGTTCGCCCTGCTGCACAGCTTGGGCGTGAACCGGTTGAGCATGGGGGTGCAGAGCTTTCAGGAGGAGGAGCTTGCCTTCCTGGGCCGCATCCACGACGCGGAGGATGCGCTGCACGCTTATGAGGCGGCTGTGGACGCGGGCTTTGCCAACATCAATCTTGACTTCATGTTTGGGTTGCCGCGGCAGTCGGTGGCGGCCTGGCATGACAGTTTGGGCAAAGCACTGGATCTGACGCCTCGGCATGTCAGCCTGTACAGCTTGATCGTCGAGCCGGATACGCCGCTGGCGCACTGGGTGGAGACCGGACAGACGCCGGCGCCGGACGATGACTTGGCGGCAGAGATGTATGAAACTGCGATAAGCCGCATGGGGGAGGCCGATTACGAACAATACGAGGTGTCAAACTGGGCACGGGGGGCGGGCTATGCCTGCCGGCACAATCTGCTTTACTGGCGCAACCAGGAGTGGATCGGTGTTGGGCCCGGCGCGCACAGTCATCTGCGCTTCCCCACCGGGTTGCGGGGCGAGTCCATTGGGGATCTGCCATTTATGAGTGGTGACGCCTGTGACGAGGCGGCTGGGTCAGGTGCGCCCGTTGCCGCTGTCCGCTGGTCCAATCGCAAGGGCGTGCAGGGCTACATAAAGCGGGTCGATGCAGGCGAAAGCCCGGTGGATTTTCATGAGGAGATATCGGCCGAGGTTTCGATGGGTGAAACGATGATGCTGGGATTGCGGCTCGTGCGCGAGGGTGTACCGTTTGCGCGTTTTGAGGCGATGCACGGACAACCTTTGGCGTGTGCTTTTGGCCCCAGCGTGGATCGACTGCAGGAGGAAGGCTTGCTGGAATCGGACAGTGAACGAGTGCGCCTGACGCCCAAGGGGTTGCTCGTTGGAAACAGGGTGTTCAGCGAGTTCATTGCGTGAAGGCCGTGTACGGCAGAGCTTTGCCGACCCCCATCCTTGCAGGCATGGCAGAGCGGTAGGCCACTTAACCCACAAACAGAACGAAGAGGGAGTTTGCCGGTGCTGGAGGCGATTGTATTTGACTTTGACGGAACGATTCTGGATACAGAGACGCCCGATTTCCAGACGTGGCAAGAGGTTTACCGTAATCACGGCGCTGAGTTGCCGCTGGACGTCTGGCTGCAATGTGTAGGCGGCGGCACAGGGGAGTTCAGGCCTGACAGTTATCTGGAGGGGTTGCTGGGCAGAGTGATCGACCGAGAACGCGTGCGAACAGAGCGGCGAAAGCGGTTCCTGGACCTGATTAAGGTGATGCCGATCATGCCGGGGGTGGTGGAACTGATCGACGCGGCGGAGCGGCGAGGCGTGAGGCTGGCAGTGGCCTCGAGCTCGGACCGAAAGTGGGTGGAGTCGCATTTGCAGCGGCTGGGGCTTCTCGGGCGTTTCGCAGCCATCGTCACTGCGGATGATGTCGAGCGGGTCAAACCTGACCCGGCGCTTTACCGGCTGGCGGCGCAGAAGTTGCAGGTGATGCCGGAGAGGGCGATCGCGATTGAGGACTCCCATAATGGGATGCTCGGGGCGCAACGGGCCGGACTGCGGTGTGTTTCGGTGCCGAACTGCATTACGCGCGACTCGGACTTTTCGGGCGCGGACCTCTGCCTTAACTCAATCGCCAGCATGGCGCCGGACGACCTGATCGCCTCTTTCGACCACCCGGACAGTGAACGACAGTCGCTCTGAACAGGGTTGCAATACCGGCTTCAATTGAGTTGATTTCGAGACAACGACGCTTTATGACTCGCGCCATCTATCCTGGAAGTTTCGATCCTTTCCATTTCGGACATCTGGACATTGCCCGCAGGGCGGCCGGACTTTTTGATGAGCTGCTAGTGACAATTTTTGACGCGCCGGCCAAGCGGCTCCTGTTTTCCACGGAGGAACGGATAGAGTTAGCGCGGGAAGTGCTCCAAGACGTACAGAATATTTCGATTGTGTCATATAGCGGACTAACGGTAAAATGGGCACAGCGACATGGTGCGCGTGTGATCGTACGCGGGATACGAAATGTGGATGATCTTTCCTTTGAATCGCGCATCGACATGGCCAACCGGCAGATGGTGCCGCAGATTGAGACATGTTACCTGCTGTGCAGCCCAAAGTATGTCTATCTCAGCTCAACAATCCTGAAGGAAGTGGCCAGCCTGGATGGCGACGTTTCCCACTGGGTGACACCGCATACTGAGCAGGCATTACAGAAGCGTTTTGCGGAGCGCAAGCGGTAGCGAAATCGCTTCCGGGTTCCAGTTTCCTGCGGCTGCCGGGAACTGTCAAACGAGAGTTCAAACTGATCATGGAAATTCTACAACTTGTGGATCAACTTGAACAGACCCTGAACAGAGGGTGGCGAGTGCCATTTTCGCCGTCTCTGATGGTAAATTCGGAGGAGTGTCTCCGGCTGATAGATCAGATGCGAATCAGCATTCCGAGCGCCATCAAGGAAAGCGAGCGCATGATAACCGAGCGGGATCGCATACTAAGTGATGCGCAGGCGCGTGCAGAGCAGATTATAGCCCACGCGGAGCAGCAGGCGATCCAGATTGTCAGTGAGGATGCAATCACCGACCGTGCCCGGGAGGAGGCGGAGCGAATTATCGCGCATGGGCATGCCGAGGCGATCCGGCTGGTTGATGAAGCTGAGGTTTATGCTCTGGATGTACTTTACCGGCTGCGTGACAAACTGAACAACTCGCTGCACCAGGCAGAGAATGGAATCCAGGCAATCGAAGCCAGCCAGGCTCCCCAAGAACAGACCCCTCCTAGAGAGGAAGAGGAGTTCGAATTTGCTCCTGCGATACCGTCCGATGAAGATGATGAAGAGTTTCAGGAAGAGACGTAGACGCCGCCCGCCCCACCTCTCCTGCTGATGATTGGCCGCTTCGCCTCTTATTTGCGCAGGAAGTCAGACTTAATCAACCGCATACCACCAATCGCAAAGTGGTCGCCGCGCGTCAGAAAACTGATTGGGGCGCTGCTCTTGTGCAGCGTAGTCGGCCTGACCTATCGTTCCTATTTTCGCAACTGGGTCCCTTTGGGTCCGCAGCGGGCGGTGGCGACGGTCAACCCCAAGATGGGCGTCCATATGCGGCTTACCGATGAGCCGGACGCGGCCAAGATCAAGCGAAGCCTTGAAATGGTGCGAGAGATGGGCGCGCCCTGGATCGTCGAGTATTTCCCCTGGGCGTACTACGAACCGAGACGCGGTCAGTACGAATGGAGCCATCCGGACCTGGTGATCGACCACGCCAAACGGCAGGGGCTTACCGTGATTGCCCGTCTGGGCTATGTGCCGGAGTGGGCGCGGCCGGAAGATTCCCATCATCTTTACCTGGAGGAAGAAAGCTACGAGGCATTCGGGCGCTTTGCGGTCGAGTTTGTTCGGCGCTATCAGGACAAGGTGGGCTATGTAATCATATGGAACGAGCCGAACCTTAGCCTGGAGTGGGGTTTTCGCCCGGTAGACCCGGCGTCATACGTGAAGATGCTGGAGGTGGTCTACCCGATGGTGAAAGCGGCCGCCCCGGAGGTGCAGGTGTTGGCGGGCGCGCTGGCGCCGACGCTGGACCCACCTGGCAGTGAGTGGAGCATGAATGACCTGGATTACCTGCAGCGGATGTACGACGCGGGTGCGGCCGACTATTTCGACATACTGGCGATTCACGCATACGGTTTGGGATTCGATGCGGACGAGCCAGCGGGCGAATCGGTTGTCAACTTTCGGCGCTCCGAACTGCTGCGGGAGATCATGGTCCGCAACGGCGACGGCGACAAGACGGCGATGATCACTGAAGGGGGATGGAACGATCATCCACGCTGGACGCGGGCCGTGCGTCCCGCTGAGCGCATCGTCAACACCGTGCGGGCGTATGAGATCGCGAACACGGAATGGCCCTGGTTGGAGAGCGTTTGTCTGTGGGTTTTCCGATTTCCCTGGGACCAGAAGAGTTACCAGGACTATTTCACTTTTGTTGATACCGATTTTGAACCCAAGGCGATTTATCTGGAGATGCAAGCGTACTCGGAGGGGCGGTTCGAGGCGCCATGACCGACCAGAAAGGGAGCGGGGAGAAAGAAGCTTTGCAGGGGGCAGAGGGCGGCGCCAACCGGCAGTGGTTGGTCGCGGGGAGCCATAGGGAACGCTGGGCCGGCTCTTTTGTGCGACGCAGTGTTGAGGGGAGGGCGCGGCTGTGGATCGCGGTCTGCATCGTGGTGCTGGCGGTGGGTGGGTGGCTTGTATTGCGCACCAGCGGGCCGGCGGTGGACGAGACGTGGCTCAAGATGCAGGAGCGGGGGAGCTGGCGGGTGGGCATGGACCCCAGCTTTCCGCCTTTTGAGACGCTGGATGCGGAGGGCTCGCCGATCGGCTATGACGTGGACCTGGCGCGGGAGATCGCGGCAACGTGGGGACTGGAGGCGGAGATAGTCGCGATCGGGTACGACAGTTTATTGGATGCGCTGCTGGTCGACCGCGTGGATGCGGTGATCAGCGCGTTTCCGTACAATGCGCGGATGACGAAGGACGTACATTATTCGCCGCCCTATTTCGAGGCGGGTGTGCGGCTCGTGGTCGGCGCCGATGCCGCGTTTGACGAGATGGGGGACCTGGATGGGGGCACGGTGGCGGTGGAGTGGGGCAGCCGGGGCGATGCGATCGCGCGTCGATTGCAGAGGGATGGGGCAGGCTTCAGGCGGATGCCGTTTGAA
The DNA here is from genome assembly GCA_011523365.1 of Caldilineaceae bacterium. Classification (GTDB taxonomy): domain Bacteria; phylum Chloroflexota; class Anaerolineae; order Caldilineales; family Caldilineaceae; genus Bin5. The sequence continues at coordinate 19,733 of WTGY01000141.1, read as the reverse complement.
TCTTCCGAGAAGGCGATCGCGGCGCTGGTATCCGGCGCGAGCAGTGCTCTACTGATCGACGGCGTCACGCTGCGGCTGGCGCAGGGTGAGGGTAAGCAGATTCGTGCGGTGGGGGCGGTGCTGGATGAAGATCCCTATGTCATCGCGGTGTCGATCAAGGCACCGAAGCTGCAGAGCGCGTTGCTGCAGGCGCTGGCAACGCTGGAAGAGGCGGGGCGGCTGAGGATGCTGGAGGCGCGCTGGTTCGGGCAGGTGGCGGAGGGTGAGGAGTGAGTGAGGAGCGGAATTCCTCCGCTCCTCACTTTTTTATGTCACTTGTGTGAGCCAACCCCATTTGTCGGGCATGTCGTCTTCGAGGATGCCGAAAAAGACGCCCTGGATTGCCTGGGTGACGGGGCCACGTTTGCCGTCGCCCACGGGCAGACGGTCGACTGAGCGGACGGGGGTGATTTCGGCTGCGGTGCCGGTGAAGAAGATTTCGTCGGCCAGATAGAGCATCTCGCGCGTCATGGCCTGCTCGCGCAGGTCGTAGCCAAGATCGCGGGCGATGGTGATGGCGGCGTCGCGGGTGATGCCACCGAGGATACTGCTGCCCAGGGGCGGGGTATAGATCACGCCCTTGTAGATGACAAAGATGTTTTCGCCGCTGCCTTCGCTTACCTGGCCGTTGATGTCGAGAGCGATGCCCTCGGTGAAGCCGTTGTCCTTGGCTTCCATGACGATGTTCTGGCTGCTGACGTACTGGCCGCCGATCTTGGCCATTGGGCTGAGCATGTTGGAAGCCATGCGCCGCCAGCTGCTCACCTGAACATCGACCCCTTCTTCGATGGCCTCTGCGCCGAGATAGCGACCCCACGGGACGGATGCCAGGATGGACTCCACGGGGCAGCCACGGCCGTCTACGCCCAAGCTCTCGTAGCCGCGGAAGACCAGCGGCCGGATGTAGGCGCTGGTATGGTTGTTCTTGAGCAGGACGGCTTTGGCCACGTCCATCCACTCGTCGACGGTGAGGGGCGATGGAATGTGCGCTACCTTGCAGGAGTATAGAAGCCGCTCGAAGTGCTCCGGGCCGCGGAAAATCGCGGCAGCGTCATTGACTTCGTAGGCGCGAATTCCTTCAAAGGCGCTGCTGCCGTAGTGCAGTGCATGGGTGAATACATGCACCGTTGCCTGCTCCCACGGGATGATCTCCCCGTTCATCCAGATATAGTCCGCTTGCATCTTCGCCATCGATGAACTCCTTCTTGCCGAGTGCGCGCCTGATTGGCGTACGGGAGCCAACCGGCTTCTTTAGGTGGGCTGGGAGAGCAGGCAGCCTGCCTGCCATGCCAAATCAGGTTGCATTATACAGCGAGAGAAACTGATCGGCTAAGATTTGACCGCGGGGTGAGAAAAAGGGAACTGTGGACGACATTTTTTAGTTGTCTGTTTTTCGTTTTTGGGTAGCTACTAAGCCATGTTGTGTGTGTACTGTGTGCGGTCTGCCTGGGGGAAATGAACCTTCAGAGTTTCTGTAGCGGGCTGTCGATGGTCATCGCGGTGAACGTTGGAGATATATGGGAGTTGCCTCGCCTGCCTTGCCTGCGCTGGCACATTTGCGGAATCCACCAGGAGGCGGGGGGAAGTGCGGGTCGCCGCGGGGCGCCAAGGTCGAATTGCGCTTACACTCGCTGCGGCGCGAGGTTGTAGGAGAGGGGGCGTTGCGGGGGCGGAGCCCCCGCACAAGGGAGGCCGCTTGCGGCCGACCGCCCAAATGCGAGGGGAGAGTGTAGAGAAGTGAGGAGAGAGAGGCTCACCGGCTCACTTCAGTTTGGGTCATGATTGGGGTAGGGCTGGGTAGTCAGTGGAAGAGGTGAGAAGGCAAGAGGATTGCTGGTGAGGATACGGATTCTGGCACTGGCGATTGCGGGTCTAGCGCCAGACGCGGGGAAGGTACTGCTTGAATTGTGGAGGAGCCCGCTCGGTGGGGAGGGCGACGACCTCTATGGAAACGGCGGTGGGCGGACCCCAGTTGCCGTCGGCATCCTGGGCTTCGAGGAAGATTGTGTAGGCGCCGGGCTGCCAGCCAGTGGTTTCAAGCGACCCCGTCAGCAGTTCGACGGAGGAATCATATTCGCCATCCAGGGGCTGCAGGGTCTCGAATGTGGCTGCGATCCAGGAGGGCGCGCCGACGGAAAAGCGGGCAGCGCTGATTGGTTGGGCGGGTTCGGTGTCGGAGCCGGTGCCGGCGCTGCGGGTGTCGTCGGCGGTTGCGGTTAGTGAGACTTCCTTCCCGGGCAGCAGGCGCGGCGGGTCGGCGCTGGCGGCGGTCACGTCGGGTCCGGCCGGCAGCTGGTAGGGACGGCGGGCCGTTTTGGCGGCATAGACGAGGGAGTCGAGAATCTGGTCGGCGATATAGGACTCGAAGTAGGGGCAGGTCTGGAAGAAGGCGGTTCCGAGCTCGTAGGTAAAGGCGGCGACGCCGAGGGTGCCGTAGGCGAAATCGGTGGTGCTGCCGTCGAAACGGTACATGCAAAGCTCGGGATTGCAGACTTTGTAGTCGGGGAAGTAGCCCAGTTTGCGGCCGAGGCGGCGCAGCTCATCGCGGTTTGGGGCCGGGGTTGCGGAGTGCTCCCAGGGGTAGAAGAGGAGCCGGCCGTAGGAGTGGAGCGAGATGAAGACGCCGTTTGTATCCTCCGGCGCGGGGTCATTGTAGCCTTCGCCGCGCTGGTCGGCAAAGACGTCACGGAGATAGGCTTCGATTGCTTGGGTCTCAGGCTCGGATGCGGGCTCGTCGCCGCGGTAGAAGTTGGAGCAGACATCGCTGGATGAACAGCCGTTGCAGTGGTTCCACAGGAAGCTGCCGTTGCGGTTGAGGTCGACACCGTGCTTGGGGAAGTCACAGCCGTAGGTGGAATTGGTGTTTTTGCGCCAGAGGTGCCCCTTTTCGACCCAGGTACGGCCATCGGGATTGGCCAGGGGGATGATGTGAATTCGGTTGTAGTCGAGGAGCCAGGTCAGGTCGGGGTCGGCGCCGTATTGGGAGAGCAGCAGTTCGGCGAAGAGGGTAGCGATTTCAGTGGTTGACAGCTCGCGGGGGTGTTGGGCGGCAATGACGACCAGCTCGCCTTTTTCGATGTCGGTAGCCTGGGTGTTGGTTAGGACGAGGGCCTGAATATCGGAGCCGGCCAGGCCAAAGGAGCGGATCTTGTACCAGCTGTTGCCGATGTCGGTCAGTTGGGCGAGGTTAGGGTGCTGTTCGGCGAGGGAGGCGAGGTCGGCGTGGGTTGCATCGACTGTGCGATAGCAGGCGTAGCCGGGAATGCTGCGGCTGTCGGCCAGGGCCTGGAAGGCGCAGGGGTCGGGCAGGGCGTCGGTCAGCTCCGTATTCTGTGAGAATGGAAAGCCTTCCTGGGTCAGCCACTGTTGCTGCGCGGGCGACACCAGTGCGACAGCGGATTGTTGTTCCGGCTCGACGTGCCAGATGTCGACCTGGTCGAAGAGAGTATTCAGAGCGTGTGCGTCTGTGTAGTCGATACTGGCAACGATGGCTCCGGCGGAGTCGTTTTGCAGGCAGGGATCGACACGAGGGGAGAGGCTTACGCCGGAGGCGTTGAGCAGCAGCTCGCGGGCAGGCTCAACGATATTGTACTGTCGCAGTGCGAAGAGGAGCAGCGCGCCCAACAGACAGAGCCCAGCGACCCAGCTTACGACCCGAACGAGTGCTCTCATAGCGCTCAAAGATCAGCGACCGCCACAGAGCAACAGGCAGTCCTTGCCACGTGCCGGTGCCGCTATGACTTCTCGACCAGCAGCTGGTCCACCGCTGCCGTCAGTTCGGAGAGGGTACTTACCTGCAGGATAGTGTCGCAGAGGGGCAGGTAGTCGAGCATGTCGCTGTCGCCGGTGCCCCACAGCATGGGCAGTTCGGGATTCAGCCAGAGGGTGCGGCGACTGCGGCGGGCCATTTTTCTGAAGATATCGAGCCGGGGATCGTTGTAGTTGTTGCGGCCGTCGCCGACGACGATGAGGGTGGTGCGGTGGTCGATGGTGTCGAGGTAGTCGTCGGCGAAGTTCTGGAGACTGTGGCCGAGATCGGTGCTGTAGTAGCCGGGTGGCATCCTGATCAGGACCTGTTGGATGGCTTCATTGGCGCGGTTGCCCTGGAAGTCGGGCGTGATGTATTCGAGGTGGTCTATGAAGGCGAAGGCGTGGGACTTGCTTACCTGATCCTGCAACTCGTAGAGGAGGGAGAGCATGAGCTCGGAGCAGTGGCGCATGGAGGTACTGATGTCGCAGATCACTACGAGCTTGGGCTTGAGGGTGCGGTCGCGGTGTTTGATATGAAAGGGGACGCCACCGTGTTTGAGGTTGGCGCGGATGGTCGCTTTGGCGTCGAGGTGGCCGGTTTTGGCCCTCTTCTGGCGGAGGGCGATGCGGCTGCGCAAAAGGGCGGCTAGTCGCCGGACTTCCTGGCGCAGTTTCTGCATGTCGCTGTCGGAGAGGGCCTGAAAAGGTCGGTCCATGAGGCCTTCGAGTTGGTCCTCAGGGCGTTGCTCGGCCATGTTTTCGGCGATGCGCTGGCCGGCGTGCTGGCGCAGCTGTTCGCGCAGGGATTCCATGTTCTGGGCGATTAGCTGGCGCATCTGGTCCAGGCGTTCCTTATTCATGCCCAACTGGGCCATGAGCTCCATGATCTCCTGCATGGCTTTGCGTACCTGTTCGAACTGGAGGGCACGCTGCATACGGCGCGCCATCCATTCACGATAGCGCAGATCATCGGCCTGATTGAGGCCCACCATTTGCCCGAGGCCTTCGAGCTCTTCGGGCGTGAGCTGCTCGCCGCGCAGCAGCCGTTCCAGCATTTCACGCAGGCGCTGTCCGTATTCCTGGAGGGCCTGGGCCAGCATGTTGGCCTCTTCTTCGGTCAGGTCTTCCATCAGGTTCATGAGGGGGGGCGGCTCGCCGCTGCCGAAGAAGAGGGGGAAGAGCTCTTCGAAGGTTGGGAGGCTCTCTGCGTCTTTGACCAGGGTTGCGCGCAGGCTGAGGCGGAAGGCGTCCCGTTCCTGGATGCCGAGGTTGTCGACGGCGGAGAAGGCATCGGCGCTCTCGGCGAGGCTGACGCGCACGCCGCCGGACCGCAAGGCGGAAATGAACTTTACAATTCGCTCTTCCATGGGATTCTCCTCGGCAACGGGGAGGTCAGGCGATGTGCTCTGGGTTTCTCAACGTGCCCCCGGATGGCCTTTTGGCTGAACGCAGATCAGTCGATGCGCCGGCGACGGCGAGGCAGTTCTTCGTCCCAGTCGGTCTCATCTTCGTCGTCGTCCCGGCCGTCCATCCTTCCCAGTTGGCGCTGTACTTTGCGCAGGTCGGTCTCATGTTTCAGCAAGACGCTGAGCGTTGTTTCGAGCGTCTTGCGATCGAGGTTTTCGGAGTTGAGGGTGACCAGAGCCTGTGCCCAGTCCAAGGTTTCGGAGATGCTGGGGTGCTTACGCAAATCGATCTGGCGCAGGCTTTGCACAAGCTCCACGGCCTGGCGGGCCATTTGCGGGGCCAGGTCGGGCACTTTCAGGCGGACGACGCTGAGCTCCTGCTCGAGTGAGGGGTAGTCGATGAAGAGGTAGAGGCAGCGCCGTTTGAGGGCTTCGCTCAGTTCGCGGGTGTTGTTGCTGGTGAGGACGACGATGGGTACATGGTTGGCCGCGAGCGTGCCGAGTTCGGGCACGCTGACCTGGAAGTCGCTCAATACTTCGAGGAGAAAGGCCTCGAATTCGGCATCGGCGCGGTCGATTTCGTCGATGAGGAGCACAACAGGTTCGTCGCTGAGAATAGCGCGCAGCAGGGGTCGCTGGAGGAGGAAACGCATGGAGAAGAAGACGTCTTCCTCGTCGGTGAGACGGTCGGCGGCTTCGGCGAGGGAGCTGGCGCCGGCGAGGGTCTGCTGCAACTGATCGCGGAGCAGCTGGGTGTAGAGAAGCTGCTTGGCGTACTCCCATTCATAGAGGGCCTTAGTCTCGTCCAGACCTTCGTAGCACTGGAGGCGGATGAGGGTGCGGTCAAGCGAGCCGGCGACGGCTTTGGCGAGCTCGGTCTTGCCGACGCCGGCCGGTCCTTCGGTCAGCAGCGGTTTGCCCAGCTGCTGCGACAGGTAGACGGTCGTGGCTATTTCATCATTGGCGATGTACTGCTGGCCGCCAAGAGAGTCTGTCGTTTCTTCGATCGACTCAAATGCGCTGGTTGTATTCATGTGAGGGGGCGTCTCCTTTGACCGGCGGCTGGTGCGGCGCATGGATGCTGGCAGCTGGCCGCTATGGTACGTTGTAGTGTATCTGACAGGCGGGCGCTTTGCAAAGCATCGGAATTGATCCGGGCTTCGATGCCCGGTGTGATTGCGGTTGGTTGTATCTTTGGCGGGCGCCAAAAAATGGCAGTTGCGCGAATTTCGGTATTTCAGCTATATTTCTGTCGCGTGCGCCCGAAACGGGGAACTTTCGAGATCACCGGGCCGTGCGGCGACAAGAAGGAAGCCACGGTAAGAGCGGTTCAAACTCTCATATGCAAGGAAATTCGAATGCTTGACAGAGATCGCCTGATCTCGTTTACCCGAGATATCGTGCGCATCGAGAGCCTGAGCGGTGAGGAGGCGAAGGTTTCCTTCCGAATCTGGAAGGAGATGACGGCGCTGGGGTTCGACAGGGTGTGGACGGACAGCGTGGGCAACGTCGTTGGGGTGGTTGAGGGTGCGCAGCCCGGCCCGACGATCGTTTTTGACGCGCATACGGATACGGTCGGAGTTTCGCCGGGGGTGCCTTGGGAGCTGGACCCGTTCAGCGGGGAGGTGCGGGACGGGGCGCTGCACGGGCGCGGCGCGGCGGATATGAAGGGTGCGCTTGCGGCGATGGTGCACGGGATTGGCGGGCTGGACCGGGCTGGGTTGAAGGGCAAGGCCGTGGTAAGCGCGTCGGTGATGGAGGAGGTTCTGGAGGGGGTGGCGCTGGAGAAGGTGATCGAGCAGACGGGCGCGGATTTCGTTGTTATCGGTGAGGCGTCGGATCTGCAGATTGTGCGGGGGGGACGCGGGCGGGCAGAGATCCACCTGACGACGACGGGGCGGCCGTCGCATTCGTCGGCGCCGCAGATGGGGCGCAACGCGGTGCTGGACATGATGCGGGTGATCGCGGCGGTAGAGGATCTGGCGCTGGACGAGCATCCGCAGATGGGGCCGGCGATCTTTGCCTTGACGGACATCATCAGCGAGCCTTACCCGGGTCATTCGGTGATTCCGAGCATTTGCCGGGTGACGTATGACCGAAGGTTGCTGCCCGGGGAGGCGGCGGAGCGTGTGCTGGCGGATATCAGCGAGCGACCTGAGCTGGCGGACATTCAGCTGGATGCGCGTGTGGGGACGGGAGAATACAGGAGCTATACGGGGCACACTTTTGTGACGGAGAAGTTCTTTCCGGCGTGGCTGGCGGATGACGCCGACCCGTTTGTGACGGGCGCGCTGGCGGCGGTGCACGGGACAGGGATCGATGCGGGGTTGAACGCGTATCGATTCTGCACGAATGCGGCCTACAGCGCGGGCGTAGCGGGAATTCCGACGATCGGCTTTGGTCCGGCGACGGAGGCCGATGCGCACATCATCAATGAGAGATTGAAGCTGGACGATCTGATCGCGGCGGCGCAGGGGTACCGGGCGATCGGCGAGGCGGTGTTGGGGTGACGATGCCTCACATGCTGTGAGTCAGTACGCTGGTCCAGATAGTGGAGCGGCAGCGTTGCCGACGAATCCATGAGTCACAGTTCTGACGCCGAATTAGCGGAAACCAGACTGGGCAGTCTTCCAACCCCGAACCGGCTGGCGCAGCGACAGTTCCATTGGCTGCCAAATGCCGACCTCGTGCACAGATCGACGCTGTCGCCAACTTGCGGCGCCGGGAATCTCCTCCTCGCCGGCGGCGTGCGAGCGTTTGAACAGATGATCCACTTTTGCGAAATTGACATTTGTAGCAGTCGCTTATAACGCGACTGCTGTTGGCTGCGCGCCGAATCGGCGCGGCGGTTCCATTGCTGCTTTCCTTTTCGTTTGGCAGTAGACATACGAGCGGAAGCGGACTTAGTGCCTGACGATCGTGAATATGGCACGAGAGTTACGGTGAACGTACTGCACTTCGTCTCCTTTCGGAAGCAGACTGAGAGGGCGTCCGTGGTTGCAGAGGCAACGGGCGTCGCTGGAAGAGCTGTCACCCTATCGGCCGGACGGCAGATCCTGACAACACCTTGATCCATCCAATGAAAATGATCACGCTTACCGAGACTGAAGCGAGACGCCTTGCCGTTGCCGTTCAGCGGCTAGAGGGGCCGCGTGTTGAGGCCAGCAAGGCGGGTATCCTCGAGCTAATGAGGCAGATCAACTGTCTGCAGATCGATCCGATCCGGGCGGTGGAGAGGACGCAGCTGCTGGTGTTGTGGAGCCGGATGGGGGCGTTTGACCCGTCGTGGCTGGAAGAACTGCAACGGGAGCGCCTGATCATTGAGGATGACGCGCACCGGGCCTCGTACGTTCTGACGGAAGACTATCCGCTCTTTCGGCGCTGGATCGGGAGTCTTTTTGAGAGAAATGGCGCGGGGATGGCGCGGGCGCGCGAGTGGATGGAGGCAAACGAATCGCTGCGGGTAGAGATTATCAGACGGCTCGGGAAAGAGGGCCCTTTGACTTCAACTGTTTTCGACGACCTGGAAGCAGTGCCGTGGTTCCCTTCGAGATGGTTTAGCGGCAAACCCGCCTCCATGATGCTGAGTCTTTTGAGCTGGCAGGGCGTTGTGATGTGCGTTGGCCGGAAGGGAAGTCAGAGGTTGTGGCATCTGCGGGATGCGTGGCTGCCGGAGTGGGCGGACCAGGCGCTGCCGGTTGAGGAGGAGGTCGTAGGTCTTACCTGCCAGCGCTCGCTGAAGGCGCTGGGTGTGGCCAACCAGAGGCAGATCAGCCGTCATTTCATCCGCAACAAGTATCCCAACCTAGGGCGGAGGCTGGCGGAGCTTTTGGATGAAGGGACCGTGTTGCCGGCGCAGATCGTTGGTGAGGAAGGGCCCTGGGAGGGCGAGTGGTATATCCACCGGGATTCCGTGTCGCTGCTGCAGTCTATCCGGGAGGGCGGCTGGGCGCCGCGGACGGTGTTCCTGTCGCCATTTGACAATCTGATCTGTGACCGGGAACGGACGGAACAGTTTTTCGAATTTCATTATCGCATTGAGATTTACGTGCCGAAGGCCAAGCGGGAGTACGGATATTATGTGTTGCCGCTGCTGCACGGCGACAGCTTTTTGGGGAGAATGGATTCGCAGATCGAGCGCAAGACGGGAATCTACCGTATACACGCACTGTATGCGGAGGAAGGGGCGCGCATTGACGCGCAGACGGGGGCGGCAGTTGCCGAGACGTTGGTGGAGCTGGCCCGGTTTATCGGCGCAAAAGGCGTCGAGCTGGGGGGGCGGATCCCCGCTGCCTGGCGCGACGCACTGGAGAAGGAGGTCAACCAAGGCTTATGACAGCATCTGCACAGGCGGCTTCAGGGCAAACGACAAATGCGTCGGCCCGGTTCGGAACGTTCGGGGGCGTGTTTACGCCGAACGTGCTGACGATTCTGGGGCTAATCCTGTTTTTGCGGGCGGGCTGGGTTGTAGGCCAGGCCGGTCTGCTGGGCGCGCTGTTGATCGTGTTGATAGCCAATTCGATCAGCTTTCTGACGGGGTTGTCGCTGTCGGCGATCGCGACGTCGATGAACGTGCGGGCGGGCGGGAAGTATTACCTGATTTCGCGGACGCTGGGGCGTGAAATTGGCGGGGCGATCGGGGTGCCGCTCTATCTGTCGCAGGCGATCTCGGTTGCCTTTTACATCATTGGGTTCACCGAATCGCTGGAGGGCATCGCCTTCTTCAGCCAGATCGATGCCAGGGTGTTATCGACATTGATTGCAATTGTCTTCGCGGTGGTGGCGTTTATCGGCGCGGACTTTGCAATCAAGATACAGTACTTCATTCTGGCGGCGTTGATGGCGGCGCTGCTTTCTTTCTTTGGGGGAGGCTGGTTGTCGATTCAGGCTCCGACGCTGACGGCCAACTACGGCGAGGGGATGAGTTTCTGGAGTGTTTTTGCGGTCTTTTTCCCGGCTGTGACGGGCATTGCGGTGGGCGCGAGCATGTCGGGCGATCTGAAGGACCCGGGCCGGAGCATTCACAAAGGCACGCTTTTTTCGGTGATGTTTACGGCTGTCGTTTATTTTCTCTCGGTCATCTGGCTGTCGTTGCATGGCAGCCCGGATGAGCTGAAGAGCAATACGTTGATCATGCGGGATATCGCGCTGTTTCCGCCGCTAATTCTGATCGGGGTGTGGGCGGCGACGCTGTCATCGGCGTTGGGGAGCATTGTGGCGGCGCCGCGGACGTTGCAGGCGATGGCGAATGACGGAATTGTGCCGCGGGTGCTGGGTTTGCGGCTGGGGAGCAGGACGGAGCCGCGGGTGGGGGTCCTGATCACGGCGGGAATCGCGTTCGCAGTGATCTGGGCCGGTGATCTCAACGTCGTGGCGCCAATCATCACGATGTTTTTCCTGAACACGTACGGGATGACGAACCTGGTGGCGGGGATTGAGAAGCTGGTGGGGAACCCAAGTTTCCGGCCGCGGGCGAATATCCATTTCAGTTTCTCGTTGCTGGGTGCGGCCGGCTGTTACGGGGCGATGTTCGTGATCAATCCCGGGGCAACGGTGGTTGCGATCCTGATCAGCTACGGGATCTATTTCTACCTGGAGCGCCGCTCGACGATTCGCACGTGGGGCGACGTGCGCAACGGGATCTGGTTTGCGCTGGCGCGGCGGTCGTTGCTGAACCTGGAGCGCTCGGTCTTTCATGCTAAGAACTGGCGGCCGAACATTCTGGTATTCACGGGGCAGCCGCATAACCGAGCGCCGCTGGTGGAGGTGGCGAATCTGCTGAGCCGGGGGTACGGCATCGTTTCGTTTTACCAGTTGCTGGTGGGGGATATCGATCAGCTGGCGCAGAGAAGGCTGCGCAGCATTGCGCGGAGGCAGATCCGCACGTTCATCCAGGAGCAGAACATGACTGCCTTTGCGGAGGCGGACATTGTGGAGAATTTCTATGCGGGCGCGGTGACGGTATGCCAGGCGCATGGGGTGGGCGGGCTGGAGCCGAACGCGGTGCTGATGGGTTGGAGCGATACGGAGGGCGGGCGCACGCTGTCGTTGCGCCTATTGTCGACGCTGTTCGAGCTGGGCAAGTCGGTGCTGTTCCTGCATCATGATGAGAAGCGGGGTTTCGGCAATCGCAGGGTGATCGACGTGTGGTGGCGGGGGCGCAGTGGGAACGGGGATCTGATGCTGCTGCTGGCGCATATTATTTCGCAGAGTCCGACTTGGGACGGGGCGTCGATCCGGCTGCTGCAGACACTGCCACGCGGGGAAGGGCGGGAACAGGTGGAGGCGCATTTGCGGGGGCTGTTGGACAGGGTGCGCGTGAATGCTGAGCCGGTGGTGGTGGTGCCGCCGCGAGGTGAGGCGTTCCCGGAGACGGTAAAGACGTGGAGCAGAGAGACTGATCTGACGCTATTGGGCATGAACCGGCCGGACGCGGAGGAGCGCGAGAGATACGGAAACCAGCTCAACGGCTGGTTGAGCGCGGTGGGGACTGTGTTGCTGATTCACAGCGGGCAGACAGAGGACCTGCTGGCGCCAAACGATTGAACTACAGGGGTTAGGGGCCAGGGGTTAGAGACGGCGGTGCGGGACTGTTACTCCCTTTTTTGCTGTGCTATACTGCCCACTGCGGGCCGGGGCGGCCTGTCCTACCATTTAGACACTTTTCTGAGGCACAGATCGTTTAGCGAAGCGCTTCCACCGCCGCTGGGACATGTAGAGCGGAGGTGCAGCGCCTTATCTATCATCACTTTGGCTGGCACTCGCGGTTGCGGGAGGTCAGCACGCCATCCCATGCGGAGAATTTAACAATGCGCGCGAATCCGATTCGCAAGTTGCTCGACGCGGGCAAACCGACGCTGGCGACCCATATTCACAGTGTGTGGCCAAATGTGGTTGAGGCGCTGGGGCATACGGGGCTGTATGATTACGTGGAGTTTGTGGCTGAGTATGGAACGTATACGCTGCACGATTTGGACAATATCTGCCGGGCGGCGGAGCTGCATGGCCTGGGCTCGATGATCAAGATCGACTGGGCAAACAATGAGTTTGTTGCGCAGCGGGCGGTGGGGTCGGGTTTCAACAGCGTGCTGTTTTCGGACGTGCGTTCGGCGGCGGGGGCGGCGGACTGTGTGAGCTATGTGCGGGCGGATACGCCGCATGCGGGGGGCACGTTCGGCGTGGCGACGCGGCGGTTTTCGTACATGGGGTACGGAGGCAACGAGGCATATGTTCAGGCGCTGGACGATATTGTTGTGGCGCTGATGCTGGAGAAGAAGCCGGCGCTGGATGAGTTGGACGGGATTCTGGCGGTGGAGGGGGTGGAGATGCTGCAGTGGGGTCCTTCCGATTTCTCGATGAGTATTGGGAAGCCGGGACAGCGAAATGTTCCAGAGGTGCAGGCGGGCCAGAAGCGTGTGATTGAAGGCTGTTTGGCGGCGGGCGTTCATCCCCGGATTGAGATCGGTACTGCGGATGATGCGAAGCGTTTCCTGGATATGGGGGCTCGGCATTTTTGTATTGGGACGGATATTGCGATCCTTCACCAATGGTGGCAGAAGGAGGGGGAGGATATGCGAAAGGCCCTTGAGGGCTAGGGGAACGGCAGGGGAACGGCAGGGAAACTTCGGGGGAACTGCAGGGGGTTGGGTGACGTATATCAGGTCGTATCGTGATTTGAAGGTGTGGCAGAAGTCGATGGATTTGACAGTGCGGACTTATGAGGTAACAAAGGGCTTTCCGTCGGCGGAGAGGTATGGCCTTACTTCGCAGATGAGAAGGGCGGCGGCCTCGGTACCTGCCAATATTGCAGAGGGACGCGAAAGGCGTTCAACAAGGGAATTCCTACAGTTCCTTGGTATTGCGCGAGGATCTCTGGCCGAACTTGAAACCTTTTTGACTTTGTCGGAAAGGTTGGGTCTACTTCAGAGCGAAACCGGAAACAGGTTGTTAGGCGAATCCGCCGAGATCAACAGAATGCTGGAAAGCATGATGCGGGCGCTCGAGCGCAAAGTGGATAGTGTGTGACGGCTGTGGATAGTGGCCGGGCGCCGGTCAGGTCGCTTAACCCGTGCAAGATGTTTAAGACAGCGCCGTTGTGTACGAGGTGAACTCGGAAACAGGTTTAGACCAAACCGACGGTTGCGGTAGCGCCTACTTCTTCTACTGCGCGATTTTGCGGTTCCACAGGCACGTGAATTCTTGATTTCACAATCCAAATACGGGGGCTTTGACTAAAGGCGGCAGATGACTGCCGCCTTTTGCGCGCTTGTCAACTGGCAGGCGCGATTGTCTGAACAATTATCCAGGGGGATTTGAGGGATGGGATGCAGTTGCAGGCATACGAGGATCAAGGCATTTGGGCCGCGGATTGGGCTTGCGGCCTCCTCAAAGGGCGAGGAGTGACGGGGCGGGAAGGGGATAGAATGTGGACGGGATTGGTGCTGCTATGAGGTCATTGGGAGAGGGTCGGGCCCCAGGATGGGCCGCTGTCCTCTGCAGCGTGTTGGGTGAGGCGGGAGAGGTTGGATCTGTCGGGGTTGATCGAGTAGATATCATAGAGGCGGCCGCGACGCGACTCAAAGGCGATTCTGCTACCGTCGGGCGACCAAGTTGGGTGGGCGTCCCAGCCGGGGTAGTGGGTGAGACGGGTGCGGCCTGAACCGTCGATATTGATCGTGTAGATATCAGCTAAGGGGTCGCGGCCAGAGCTAAAGGCAATTCGGGTGCCGTCGGGCGACCAGGCAGGATGGCCATCGGGATCAGGATGGGTGGTAAGCCGGGAGAGGCCGGTGCCGTCGGCGTTCATCAGGTAGATGTCTGCATTGCTATCGCGGACCGACTGGTATGCAATCCTGGTGCCGTCGGGCGACCAGGCGGGAAACTGGTCAGATTCAGTATGGTCGGTGAGACGGGTCAGGCCTGAACCATCGACGTTTACCAGGTAGATTTCCCAGTTGCCGTCGCGGTGGGACTGAAAGGCGATCTTGCTGCCGTCGGGGGACCAGGCGGGAAACTGATCGGATTCGGCGTGGTCGGTGAGACGGGTCAGGCCGGAACCGTCGACATTTATCAGGTAGATCTCGTAATTGCCGTCGCGGAAGGAATGAAATGCGATTCTGCTGCCATCGGGCGACCAGTCGGGATAGCGGTCTTCGGCAGGATGTTTGGTAAGTCTTCCGTCCAAGCCTGCGCTGCCGCTGCCCTGAATATAGATATCCCAGAGGCCGCTACGGTTTGAGTGGAAGGCGACCGGCGAGTACGTCTTGACGGAGGGGGAGGTTATGGTGACGGTAATGGTCTGCGACCAAGGGCCAAAATCGCCGGCATAATTCACGGCGCGGACCCTGTACTGGTAGGTTTGCTCAAGATAGAGACTCTCATGGTTGAATGCTGTGCCGGTAAGGTAGTATCCGCCGATCTGGAGCCAGTCAGAGTAGTTATTCCCGAAGCCATTCCTGGACCACAGTTCATAGCGTGCTGCGCCGGTGACGGGCGCCCAATTGAGTTGAACCTCGGTGCCAGCCGCGTGGGCCTTAAGCTGGGGAGCAGAGGGAGGAGGTGTTTGTGACCGGTCGTGAGGAGAGGGGCTCCAGGCTGGATCGTCATCCGTGGTACGATTCTCTGTAAGGCGAGTGAGGCCAGACCCGTTGGCGTTAACCGAATAGAGTTCCCAGTTGCCATTGCGGAAGGAGGCGAAGGCGATGCGCGTGCCGTCTTCCGACCAAGTGGGATATCGGTCGTCTGCGGGATGGTAGGTAAGGCGTGACAGCCCGGAACCGTCTTTGTTCATCACGAAGATATCATGTCTACCGATGGTGCCAGATTGAAAGGCGAGCCTGTTGCCGTCGGGGGACCAGGAGGCGAACCAGTGGCTGGGAGGATCGTAGGTAAGCCGGGTGAGGCCTGAACCGTCGGTGTTCATCAGGTGGATATCATGATGTCCGCCGCGTTGGGAGTGGAAAGCGATGGTACGGCCATCGGGCGACCAGGCGGGGAAACCCGCGTAGCCGATGTCTTTGGTGAGGCGCAGGGGATCGGAGCCATCAGCATTCATGAGATAGATTTCCCCGTCGCCATGGCGGGTGGTCGCAAAGGCAATCTTGGTGCCGTCGGGCGACCAAGAGGGATGGTAGTTCCATGAATGTTGGTATCTCGATGAAAGCGGGTCGGTAACGGGGGTAATGCCGGTGCCGTCGGCGTTCATGACGTAGATTTCGAAATTGAGGGCACGATACAAAACGAATGCAATTCTGGCGCCATCGGGCGACCAGGCGGGAAACCACTCGTCTGCCGGATGGTCGGTCAGACGGGTGAGGCCAGTGCCATCGGCATTCATAACGTAGATGGCGGCGTTTCCGCCGCGGTAGGAGGAGAAGGCGAGCCGGGACGGAATGCGGGATTGGGCGGCGGTGAGAGTTGCGGAGACGGTCTGCGACCAGTCGCCTCCTGCGCCGGCGGCATCCACCTTTCGAATCTGGTATTGGTAGGCGGTACCGGCCTCGAGTCCGAAATGCTTGAATCTGGTGCCGGAAAGGTTGTTGCCGCCGATTTGACGCCAGCTGCCGGCACCGATGCGGACCCTAAGTTCATAGCGCGCGGCACCGGTCAAGGGGGTCCAATTGAGTTGGATACCTCCCTGTTCGGCAGCGGCCGACAGGGTTGGGATCGTGGGAATGGGCCTCGTCTCGATGGGGGCTGAGGAATGTCTCCAAGATGGGTTGGAATCCCTGACTGTGTTTTCGGTAAGGCGGGTGAGGCCGGAGCCATCGGTGTTGATGACGAAGATATCCAGGTCACCATCACTGAAGGCGTTGAAGGCGACTCTGTTGCTGTGGGGCGACCAGGCAGGAGAGGGGTGGTGCGCGTGTTCAAGCGGGTCGGTGAGGCGTGTGCTACCGGAGCCATCGGCATTCATCACAAAGACGGCAGGGAAGCCGTCGCGGGACGACACAAAGGCGATTTTGCTGCCGTCGGGCGACCAGACGGGTTGGAAGTCCGGTTCAGGATGGCGTGTGAGTCGGGTAAGGCCAGAACCGTCGATGTTGATCACGTAGATTTCGGGGTGCCCATCGCGACCGGATGAAAAGGCGACTTTGCTGCCGTCGGGCGACCAGGAGGGAGAACTATCCTCTGCGGCATGGTTGGTGAGCTGAACGACGCCGGAAGCGTCGGCATTCATCAGATAGATCTCATAGTTCCCGGAGCGATTGGAACGAAAGGCGATCCTGTTACCGTCAGGCGACCAGGAGGGTTCCAAGTCACTACTCAGATTGTTAGTGAGGTTGACCGGGCCGGACCCATCGGCGTTCATGACGTAGATCTCAGAGTTTCTATCGCGGGCGGAATGAAAGGCGATTCTGTTGCCGTCGGGCGCCCAGGCGGGATCGTTATCCGCTTCGGGATGGTTGGTAATGCGGGTAACATTCGAGCCATCGGCGTACATGACGTAGATTTCATCGTTACCGTCGCGGTTGGAGACGAAGGCAATCAGAGACGGATCCAGTGTCGCGGAAGCATACTGTGACCATGGGCTGGCGGCGCCGTCAGCGTTGAGGGCACGCACTGCGTAGTGGAAGGTTCCGCCGACCTGAAGGTCGTCGTGTCGGAAGGTGGTGCCTGTCAGATTGTTGCCGCCGATCTGCTGCCAATCTTCGGCTTCGGTCCAGACCCAGAGCTCGTAGCGGACGGCGCCGGTCACGGCGTCCCAGCTCAGGTCGACTGCGCCGGCGGTTGGCTGTGCGGTCAGGGCGGGCGCGGGCAGCGCGGGCGGCGTTGCGGTCGGCGTAGCAGTGGACGTTGTGGACGGGTCCGGGGTCGGGGTTGGCGTCGATGTTGACGACTGTGTGTCGGTTACGGTGGCGGGGATGGGTTCGGACCAGGCACTTGCTTCGCCTGAGGCGCTGACGGCGCGGATCGAATAGTAGTATGTGGTGCCCGCGGCGAGTCCGGTGTGGGTGTAGCTCGTGCCGGTCAGATTGTCGGGTCCGATGGGAATCCATCCTCCTTCAAGGGTCCACGACCATAGTTCGTAACGGATTGCGGCGGCCACGGCTTCCCAGTTCAGAATCACCGCGTTTTCTGCTGGCTGTGCGGTCATGGCGGGAACCGCCAGTGCCGGTGTCATCGATGTCGGTGTCACTGTAGGGGAATTGGTTGGCGTAACCGTCTCTGTCGGCGTGGACGTGAGTGCAGGCGTCGAAGTTGAGGTCGGGGTTGGGGTTGACGTCGGTGCCGGTGTCGGTGTCTGCGTTGGCGTCAGTGTCAGTGTCGGTGTTGGTGTCGAAGCAGGCGTCCAGGTAGGCGTCGGAGTGGATGCGGGGGTCGTGTTTGGCGGTGTTGGGGTTGCAGTGGGCGTAGACGTTGGAGTTGGCGTCGAAGTCGGTGTTAGCACATCGAATGATGTAGCGGATATCAGCTGCGACCACGGGCTTGTTGCGCCGGAGGCGGAGACGGCACGAGCCTGGTAGTAGAAGGTCGTGTTTGGTAAGGGAAAGATGTGGGTGAAGCTGGTTGCGGTCAGGGTGTCGCCGCCGAGATTTTGCCAGCCAGGGGTATGGTCCCACCAGGTCCAGAGTTCGTAGCGTGCGGCACCGGTTACTGCATCCCAGGTCAACTCCGCGGTGCCGTAGTCGTTGTACGGGGGCGGTGCATCTACGGGCCGGGACGGTGCGCCTGGAAGCGGTGTCGGGACGGGCCGGGCCTGTGCGGAGAGTGCCGGTGCGGGCAGATTACCGGGCACGGTAACGTGGACGGGCTGGGACCATTCGCTGACGTCGCCGAACGCACCGACGGCGCGTATCTGGTAATAGTAGGCTGTGCCGGTCGAGATTCCGGTGTGGGTGAAGCTGGTGTCGGTGAGGTCGTCGCCTCCGAGTTGCAGCCAGCCGCCGGAGGAGGTCCAGGACCAGAGTTCGTAACGGAGTGCGCCGGGCACGGCCGGCCAGCGCAGTTCAATGGCGCCGTCTTCGCGTTGCGCGGTCAGATGGGGGACAGAGAGGTTGGATGCCGGGGAAGATTGTTGGGCCTGGGCAACGCTGGCGCAGGTGAGAAGGGCGACGAAGAGCGTCAGGAGGGACGACGGCACTGTCGCGCGGTATAGGTGGGGGTTGGTATTTCGTTGTCGGCGGTTCGTGACGGAATCAGCCTACGCGTTCGAGGAAGCGCACGTCGTTGGTGAAGAAGTAGCGGATGTCGTCGATGCCGTATTTGAGCATGGCGATGCGCTCGGGGCCCATGCCGAAGGCGAAGCCGCTGTAGACGGCGGGGTCGTAGCCGCCGTTGTGGAGGACGATGGGGTGGACCATGCCGGCGCCGAGGATTTCGAGCCAACCGGTCTGTTTGCAGATGCGGCAGCCCTTGGCTTCACAGAGGACGCAGCCGGCGTCGACTTCGACGCTGGGCTCGGTGAAGGGGAAGTAGCTTTTGCGGAAGCGGAGGGCGCAGCCTTCGCCGAACATCTGGTTGGCGAAGTTTACGAGGGTACCCTTGAGGTCGCTGAAAGTGACGTTGTGGCCGACGACTAGGCCTTCGACCTGGTGGAACATCATGTCGTAGCGGGCGCTGACATCCTCGTGGCGGTAACATTTGCCGGGTAATATGACGCGGATGGGCTCCGGGCAGTATTCGCGCATGGCGTGGATCTGGCCGGGGCTGGTGTGGGTGCGGAGGATGACGCCGGGGGTGGTGGTGTAGAAGGTGTCCCACATGTCGCGGGCAGGGTGGCCGGGCGGGATGTTGAGGAGGCCGAAGTTGTTATCGTCGGTCTCGACTTCGGGGGAGTCGTAGACCTGGAAGCCCATCTGGCCGAAGATGTGGGCGATCTCGCGCAGGGTCTGGTTGCTGGGATGGATTTTGCCGAGGGTGGGTCTGCGGCCGGGCATGGTGACGTCGACGCCTTCGGCGGCGAGGGTCTGCTCCATCTCCTGATGGCGGATGGCCTCCTGGCGTGTGTGGAGGGCCTCTTCGAGGAGGTTTTTGAGCTGGTTGCCGGCGCGGCCGGCGGCGGGGCGCTCTTCGCGGGGCAGGTCGCTGAGGCCGCGCAGGAAGTTGGTGAGGGCACCGTTGCGGCCGAGGTAGTCGCGGAACCAGGCTTCGGTGGCCTCGACGGTGTCGGCTGCGGCGAGTTCTTCTTGTGCGCGGGTCTGTAGTTCTTCAAGCGCCTGCATATTTCATCTCACAGTATTGGTATCGGGGTAATGGGTGACGGTGGCGGCTGGCCGCCGTGTTTTGCGCGTTCGTCAGGTGTCAATCGTAGTTGAAAAGGGGCGGGGAGTCAAAAAGCAGCGGCCGATGCGTGCATCCCAGGTTTGGGATGGGAACAGTCTGGCGGACCGTTCATGCCAGCGGCGGCTGAAACAGCTTGGCGGCTCTGGGAGGGACGCAGGGCGGCACAGGGCCGGCACCTACGGGGACTTGATGGGACTGGCGGGACGTGGTCGGGCTAAACACCTTCGATCAGGCACCTGTCACCAATATCGACACCCGGTCGGCGAGGGATGTTGTAGGAGAGGGGGCGTTGCGGGGGCGGAGCCCCCGCAC
>WTGY01000046.1 GCA_011523365.1 Caldilineaceae bacterium | reverse complement strand
AGGCCCGACCGCCCAGAACAGCAGTTTTTAGTAGTCAGTTTTTAGTTTTTAGTGGTTAGGGGGCAGTTTCTGCGCCTCCCCTGGCTCAGAGTTGATCGCGAGATGGTTGGTGCTCCGCTGCGACCTTCGGAGAGACAGTTTGCCGTCTGGAAACCCTGCGTCTACAATATGACTCCACTGGATGACTCCACTGGATGACTCCATTGTATGACCCCATTGTGATGGTTCCTGATGGTCAGGTTGGCGCGTACGGGCGCTGATTTACCGGCCGTGTACAGGGAGCCGGGCTCCGTGGGGGATCCGAAAACGTCAAGTCGAGGAGGAATGTGATGGGAGATGTCGCGTATCGCTCGAAAGTGCGCATTGAGCGAGTGAAGGGGCCGCTGCGCAGAGCGTTTCTGCCGGCCGAGGAGGGACACACGAAGTTCGGCGTCCATTCGGAGGTGGCGGAACATTACGGTGTGGACACCGACGTGCACGAGCCGCATGCCACCACGCTCGACTATGTCAATGCGGCCACAGGGGGCTGACTGACCGGAACCTTCGGGGGCGCGCTGGAGGCGCGTAAGATACCTGCGGGCGACGGCTACCTGTCAGCCGAAGTGGAAGCTGAGATCGAGAAGGACGGCAATGTACTGGTCATCAAGCGGATTCACGCCACGTACACGTTGAAAGTGGCGCCCGAACAGCGGGAGACGGCGGAGCGGGTACACGGGTTTCATGCGCAGTTCTGCCCGGTGGCGCGCAGTCTTGAGGGCAGCATCGACATCTCCACCGAGCTGCGCATGGTCGATCCCGACTGAAAGCCGGGTGTTCGTACCTGTTGCTGAATGCAAATCGAATGCATTTCGGATAGGATGGCGCTTGACAGCGTGAAAGCCGCGTGCTAGACTGTCGCTCAGGTTAGTTTTTCCACTGAAGAAGCAAGCATGAACCCAGCCAAGACGAGCAGTACCCAGTTGAGGAGGCGTCCCCGCCAATAGCCAGACAGCCGTCTGGGCATTTGCGCGTGGGCCCGATTTCCTCAGCGGGAATCAGCCGATTGCAAAGCTCCCCGGACGGGGGGCTTTTTTTGTGTCGCGTGCATAGAGGTCAGCGGCAGCGCGTTCAGCAGACCCTGGCAGCGGGTGAACATTCCGGGCCAGTTCGAGACAGCAAGCGAGAGGGAGAGAAGAGATGCATAAGGCAGGAATCGCCGGTGCAACTGGCTATATCGGCTATGAGTTGATCACCTTGATTCACCGGCATCCGCAGCTGGAGGTGGGCTGGCTGACGAGCGAGCGCAATGCGGGCAAGCGCTTCGACCAGATCTTCAGCACGCCCTGGGACTACCCGCTGATAAACCTGGAGAGTGCCTATCTGCGTGCGGATGAGGTGGATGTCGTATTTCTGTGTCTGCCTCATGCGGAGTCGATGGAGGCGGTGAGACGCTTTTATGGCGCGGGGGTGCGCGTGATTGACCTGAGCGCCGATTTTCGTTTGAAGGACGTGGACGTCTATACGCGCTGGTACGGCATCGACCACACGGCGCCGGAGCTGTGCGCGGAGGCACGCTACGGCCTGTGCGAGCTGTACCGCAGCGAGCTGGACGGGGCACAGTTGATCGCCAACCCCGGCTGCTATCCCACGAGCGTGAATCTGGGCCTGTACCCGCTGGCCAAGGCGGGCTGGCTGGGAGAACGGGTTATCATCGACAGCATGAGCGGCGTATCGGGGGCGGGCCGCAAGACGAACCTGACCTACCAGTTCGTTGAGGCGAACGAAAACATCACGCCCTACAACGTGGGTCACCGTCACCGGCACATCGCGGAGATGGAGCAGGTGCTGGGCGCGGCCAACGGAGGGAAGCGCGGCCACAGGTTTCTTTTCACGCCCCATCTTGTGCCGCTGAACCGGGGGATTCTGAGTACGATGTACGTGGACGTGCCCGCCGGCGTGAGCGAGGAAAGTATCCGCGAGCTTTATGCGGAGAACTACGCGGGTGAGCCGTTTATCCATCTGCTGCCCGCGGGGACGCAGGCCAGCGTGGCCCACACGGCGGGCACAAATCGCTGCGCGATCGGTATCACGCCGGCTGACCCGACGCTGCCGGACGGGAGCGAGTATGTCATCACCGCCTCGATCGACAATCTGATCAAAGGCGGGAGCGGGCAGGCGGTCCAGAACTACAACATTGCGGTGGGGCTGGACGAGACGGCGGGATTGCAGTAGGCGCCATTCGGGGTTGTTGGCAGGTCTCAATTTCCGGCAGCGGCACACAGCCTTTTAAGATGGAATTACCAGTAGAAGGCAAGCTGCCAACGGCTGGGTTGCACGTCCCTGGGTCAGCCGGAAGCGGGCGGAATCGGGCCAAGCGTTGAGCGAGCAAGAAACTATCACATACCTGGAAGGCAAGATTTCGGTGGCGGCGGCGCTGCGTTCTCCGTATCGTGCGGTGCACCGTGTGCTGCTGCGGGCAGACAGGGAGGACCGGACAGCGCGCTGGCTGCAACACCGGGCGCGGGAGGCCGATGTACCGGTGGTCCAGGTGGGTGCGGCGGAAATTGACGCGGTCACGCAGGGCAACTCTCACGGGGGCATTGCGGCCGAGGCAGGGCAGCGGCAGTTTGTCGGCCTGGAAGCGTTGCTGCCGAGGGGGGATGGACCGGCTTTTGTGGTGATGCTGGACGGCATCGAAGACCCGTTCAACTTCGGACAGGCGCTGCGGGCGCTGTACGCGATGGGCGCCCACGGTGTGGCGTTGCGGCCGCGTAACTGGATGAGCGCGGCGGCGACGGTGGCGCGGGCCTCGGCGGGTGCGTCGGAGCTGATGCCGATGGCGGTTGCGGAGACGGCTGCGGAGGCGGCGGAATTCTACCGCGAGCGGGGGTTGACGGTGGCCTGCGCGCAGAAGAAGGACGCGCTGCCGATGGATGAGGCCGATCTGACGGCCCCGCTTTTTCTGCTGATAGGCGGGGAGAAGCGGGGGGTAACGCGGTCGTTTGTCAAGCAGGCCGACTTGAGCTTGCAGGTCCCGTACGACCGTGTCAGTTACGAGCCGTCTCTGGGCACGACTGCGGCGGCGGCGGCGGTGGCATACGAGGTGATGCGACAGAGAAAGCATGCGCGGCGCAAAGCGTGAAGCCTGCGCCGGTCCGCTTGCCGCGAGAGAATCAGTGCTCCAACTACGGCACGAGGCAACTTTATGAATCCGGGCGAATCCGACACGCTTACCGTTAACCCGAAACAGGGGAAAGGGCGCCACGTCGTCATCCTCAAGATTGGCGGAAATGAGTTGGACGACGACGCTTTTGTGTTTGGCCTGGTGCAGGCGGTCAAGAGCCTGCAGAAGGACGGCAAGAGCCCGATTGTCGTGCATGGGGGCGGCAAGACGATCGCCGATTTCCAGAGGCGGCTGGGGCTTGAGCCCCGTTTTATCGAGGGGCTGCGGGTTACGGATGAAGAGAGCCTGGACGTGGCGGAGATGGTGCTCAGCGGGCTGATGAACAAGCGGATCGTGCGCCAGTTTGTGAACGAGGATGTGCGGGCCATCGGCATCAGCGGGGTGGACGACGGCACGGTCTTTGTGGAGAAGATGTGGCATCCGCAGGGTGACCTGGGTCGTGTGGGCGAGGTGCAGGACGTTGACACGGGGTTGCTGACCACGCTGTTGGAGGCGGATATCGTGCCGGTGATCAGCCCGATCAGCATTGGGGCATTCGACGGCCTCAGCTATAACGTGAACGCCGACCACGTGGCGGCGGCGATCGCGGCGGCTATGGGCGCGATCAAGTTGATTTTTGTCAGCAACGTGCCGGGCGTTCTGATCGCCGGACGGGTTGTGCGGGGCATCACCGCGGACCAGTGCGAAGAGTGGATCACGGAGGGGAGTATCAGCGGCGGCATGGTGCCGAAGGTGAGGAGCGCGGTCGACGCGGTCAGGCGCGGCGTCACGCAGGCGGTCATCACGAATCTGGCCGGTGTGCAGGAGGACGGGGGGACGGGAATCATTGGAACGGCGGGGGGAACTGCAGGGGTTAGGGATCAGTGACCCCGTGTGCGGGCGGTTTTGGGGTTTGGGAGAGTGAAAGGACGCTTGGCTTGCCTCCGTATGGGAGGCGGATGGGGAAAGGCTGAGTGGTTTACGAATAAGACAGGACCCTTCAGGAGGAGAAAGTGAACGCAGAGGAAATTATTCAGGCCGAAAAGGATTACGTGTTAGGCGTTTTCGGGCGGCCGCCGTTTGTGCTGACGGAGGGCGATGGTTGCACGGTGTATGACAGCACGGGCAAGGCCTATCTGGACCTGGTGGCCGGCATTGCGGTGAACGTTCTCGGCTACAACGACGCCGAGGTGGAGGAGGCGGTCAAGGAGGCAGCGTCCTCCGGGCTGTACCACACGAGCAACCTGTATCACACCGAGCCGCACACGCGGCTGGCGAAGAAGCTGTGCGAGACCAGCTTCGCGGACAAGGTGCATTTCTGTCTGTGCGGGGCGAGCGCAAATGAAGGCGCGTTCAAGTTCGCGCGGCGGTATGCCCGCGAGCACGGTCACGAGGACAAGTATGAGATTCTGGCCTTCAGCGACGCCTTTCACGGACGGCTGTTCGGGGCGCTGGCGGCGACGCCGCGTGAGAAGTACCAGGAGCCGTTCGAGCCGCTGATGCCGGGCGTGCGCTTCGCCGCGTTCAACGACCTTGATGATGCGCGTGCGCAGATGAGCGATAAGGTGTGCGCGATTATCGTCGAACCGATCCAGGGTGAAGGCGGCATCAATCCGGCCACGCCTGAGTTTCTGCAGGGGTTGCGGGACCTGGCGGACGAGCACGGCGCGCTGCTGATCTTTGACGAGGTGCAGTGCGGGCTGGGGCGCAGCGGCGACCTGTGGGCCTATCAGGGCTACGGCGTGGAGCCGGACCTGATGAGCGCGGCCAAGCCGCTGGCGGGCGGTCTGCCGATTGGCGCGATCATGATGAAGCAGAAGGTGGCGGATACGATCCATGCCGGCGACCATGCCAGCACATTTGCGGGAAACCCGTTCACCACGCACGTGGCCTCCACGGTGGTGGACCGGGTGTCGAATCCGGAGTTTCTGGCCGACGTGAAGGAGAAGGGCGAGTATCTGATGGAGCTGCTGTCCGAGTTGAACAGCCCGCATATTCTGGAGATCCGGGGCAGAGGTCTGATCGTGGGCATCGAAATGGACATTGAGGCCGGACCGCTGATGGAGAAGGGGTACGAAGCGGGACTGCTGCTGTTGAGCGCGGGCGACAAGATTTTGCGCTTCGTGCCGCCGTTGACGATAAGTAAAGAGGAGCTGGCCCAGGCGGTGTCGAAGCTGGGCGGAATTCTGCAAGAGGTTTAGCAGTGGTTAGTGGTCAGTGAACTTCGCAATGAGCGAAGTTCGCTGGCCGCTGGCAGCCGGGGTTATGAAAGAGATCCGGATTCAGCCGGCGACTGAAGAAGATATCGTTGATATTGCCGCCTTGGTCAATGGTTTTGCGGCGGAGAACGTGATGCTGCCGCGCACTGAGGAGAGTATTCTGCAGTCGCTGCCGGACTGGCTGGTGGCCAAGGCGGACGGCGCCCAGCTGCTGGGATGCGGCTCGTTGGTGGCGCTGACGGAGCAGTTGGTGGAGGTACGCTCGCTGGCGGTGGCGCAGGCGGGGCAGGGCAAGGGGATTGGCCGGCGGATCGTGGAGGAGCTGGTGCAGATGGCGACGGTACGCGGGTATGCGCAGATCTGTGCGCTCACGCTGGAGGAAGGGTTCTTCGAGAAGCTCGGTTTTGAGGTTGTAGACCGTTGGAGCATCAGCCCCAAGCTGTGGCAGGACTGTATCTACTGTCCCAAATTCCACCACTGCGATGAGGTGGCGGTGGCGCGCAGCCTGACCGACAGCCCTATCAGTCAAGCCCAGCCTGCCCAGACTGCGGCTTCGCCGCTGCTCAAATGGCAGGGGTGGCAGCCGTTGAAACTGGCATACAGGCACTCAAACAGCGAAGCGGGAACGCAAAGAACAATGAACCGCAGGCCGATCCAGTTGCAAGGGAAAACGCCGTCCGAGGAGGAAGCGCAGTGAGGGCCTTGCTTGCCCTGGCCAATGGCCGGGTCTTCGAGGGTGAAGGCTTCGGCGCCCGGACGACGGTGGTGGGGGAGGTCGTATTCAATACCAGTCTGACCGGGTACCAGGAGGTGTTGACCGATCCGTCCTACCGCGGCCAGATGGTGTGCATGACGGTGCCGCACGTGGGGAACACGGGCGTGAACCGCGAGGACGTGGAGAGCGACCGGCCGCAGGTGACGGCGTTCATCGTGCGCGAGGTCAGCCCGGTCGTGTCCAACTGGCGCGCGAATGAGAACCTGGGGCGCTATCTCGAGCGACATGGTATACCCGGCATCAGCCAGGTGGATACGCGGGCGTTGACGCGGCTGCTGCGTGAGGAGGGGGTGCTGCACGGCGCGCTGTGTACCGACGGCAGCCACAGGCAGGAGGAGCTGATCGAACTCGCCCGCGGCTGGGAGGGGTTGGACGGCCGCGACCTGGTGCAGGAGGTGACGTGTGAGGAGCCGTTCTACTGGAGCGCCGAGACGGAGGGCGAATGGACGCCGGTGGCTTCGGGCGAAGTTGCGTCCGGACCGTGGGAGGAGGAGATCGAGCAGGCCTCGCCGCTGGTGGTCGCCTATGACTTCGGGATGAAGCACAACATATTGCGGCGTCTGGCCAGCCACAATCTGCGGGTGGCGGTCGTACCGGCGGATACGCCGGCCCAGGAGGTACTGGACCTGGACCCTGACGGGATTTTTCTCAGCAACGGGCCGGGCGACCCGGCGGGGGTGCCGTACGCTGCCAGTGCGGTTGCGAAGCTATTGGAGAGCGAGCGGCCGATGTTCGGCATCTGTCTGGGGCACCAGATTATCGGACTTGCGCTGGGGGCGGAGACGTTCAAGCTGAAGTTCGGCCATCATGGCGGCAACCAGCCGGTCAGCGACGTGGACAGCTCGAACATCCAGATCACGGCGCAGAACCACAATTATGCGGTCGACCAGGAGACGCTGCCGGACAACGTGGAGGTCACGCATCTCAATCTGAATGACGGCACGCTGGAAGGGATGCGGCTCACCGACCGGCCCGTCTTCTGTGTGCAGTATCACCCGGAAGCCAGCCCCGGGCCTCACGACGCGGATCTGCTGTTCGCGCGCTTTGCGCAGACGGTGCACCAGTTCCACGCGGACAGACGGAAGGCCGGCGTTGGGGAGGCGGTTGGCGGTCTTTCGGCCGGCAGTTGAAACCTGATTCAACAAGAACGGATTGATCCGCGAAGTCACGCGAAGGGTCGCGAAGAACACCAGAGGCGTATCGCGTTTTGTGCGTGCGACGGCGTTGCCCTGCGCGGATCAGCCGCACTTTGCTCCCGAAGGTCGCTGTTCTGACAAGCGTCAACGAGCCCTAGTCCTCTGACTCGCCCAATTGGCTCAGGGTGCCCGCTTCGGTGAGGTGAGTCAGCAGTTTCTTGCGGCTTTCTTTACTCCGCTCCTCAGGCGACATGCTTTCCCATTTTTCAATCTCCTTTAACCGCCTCTCTTTCTCCTCAGGATCGATTTTCAAGACATCGCTGAACCCCTTTCCCTGTGCGACCTCCAAATCGGCGGGGACATCCAAGGCGACGGCTTCCATCACTTCGGCGGCGGCGAAGATAGGGCCTTGTGTGCGCAGGGCGAGGGCAATGGCGTCGCTGGGCCGGGCGTCGATTGTGAAGCTGTCTTCGCCGCGCTGTGCGTGTACGGTCGCGTAAAAGACGTCTTTCTCCAGCGCGGATACCGCCACCGATTCGATCTGCACGCCGGCCTTGCCCAGCATGTCGGCCATGAAGTTGAACGTCATCGGCCGGTGAAGCTTCGTCCCTCGCAGGCTGAGGGCGATGTCATCTGCCTCGTATGGTCCAATCCAGATTGCCAGCAGGCGACGCAGGCTTTCGTCGGTAAGGACCAGTATTCTGTGATCTTTCTCCGGTTCTGGCTTTAGGATATCGAGTACGGTGACGGGGATCATCTGATTGCTCCTGGTCTGTTGGGCAGCGGCCGGTTCTTGTTGCCATTCAGTAAAGGTCGAACGCAGTTGGTCACGCAGCTTGCGGCGGGACTTGTGCAGACGGCCTTTGACGGCGGGCACGCTGATCTGCAGGAGAGCGGCGACCTCGCGCACGCTCAACTGCTGGAAGTAGTAGAGAAGGACGGCGTCGCGGTTGGGCGGTGACAGCTGTGCGATGGCGGCCAGGATGAGGCGGTGCGTCTCTCTGTCCTCAGCGGCCTGGTGCGGCTGCGGGGCGGTGTCGGGAAAGGGCAGCGAATCGAAGCTGCGTCCGCCGCTGAGCAGGTCGAGCGATAGTGTTTCGACGCGCGGTCTGCGCAGGTGGCTTTTGCACAGATTGACGACGATGCCGCACAGCCAGGCGCGAAAGCTGTCCGGTTTGCGCAGGCGAGCGAGCGAGAGATAGGCATGCAGGACGGCTTCCTGGGTCAACTCCAGGCCCCGTTCGCGGTCACCGACGATGCGAATCGCCAGGGCGAGCGCGATGGGCTGATGGCGCAGTATCAGTTGATCAAATGCCTGACGCTCACCCTGCTGGGCGCGGCGTACAAGCTCGCGGTCAGTCATCAGTACCGCCGACAGTTCTGCGTTTCGACCCTTCCCCAACTGTATTCCACCTGTAATTTAGTGGTATAATTCTACCAGACGGTTACCACGCAATAATTTAACGAAACAGTTACGCAATGAACGGCGTATGCGGGAACACACTCCGGCCTGCGCTCGTTTCTTCTTCATATCATATTCTTCTCAGTTTCGTCTGCTGCCCGCCTCGGCGCTGAAATTACAACTCGGAAACGCATCAAGCAGCTCGCCCAGGAGTAAAGCCCGGATGAAGACCGAATATCTCCCCTCAGGAACTGCTCGCCGGCTTGTCGTCCAACACTTTTCCCCAATTCGGCTCGGCCTCCTGGCCCTGATAGCGTTGGTGTTCAGCGCCTGTACCCCTACGGGGTACACTCCGCCGGTAGGCGTACCGACGCGAGCGGTTGCCGAGGTAGCGAGCGGCGAACCGGCAATTTCGATTGCGCCGACCTCGGGTTCTGCCGGGGTCTATGTACAGGTTACGGGCGAAAACTGGCCGGAGGGCAGCCTGGTGTTGATCGCGCTGCGCGATGAGCGCGGCCGCAGCGGTATCCTGGCTGCCAGCACGGCGGACACGGCGGGCACGATCAGCACGGGTTTTCTTTACCCGATCAGCCCGCGCTGGCTGGCAGCGGGCTCGCATACCGTGCTTGCGTACACGTCGGATGGCCGGCACGAGGCGACCGCGCTCTTCCAGACCGGTGACGACGTCGAGGTAACGGCAACGACGGAAACAACGGCGGCGCAGCAGGTCGACACGGCAACGCCTACGTCAACGGCGACACTGACGGCGATACCAACGCCTACCCCGTCGGCGACAGCGACGATCACGCCCGTCCCCACGGCGACGCCGCTCATCATCACCGACTGGCGGGGCGATTACTGGAACAATCCAAACCAGTCGGGGCCGGCGCTGCTCACACGCAACGATCTGGTGATCTTCTTCAATTGGGGCGAGGGAACAGCGGACAGCAGATTGGGCGTGGACCATTACAGCGCGCGTTGGACGCGGACGCTCAACTTCGATGCAGGGATCTATCGCTTTAACATCGAAGTCGACGACGGCTTCCGGCTCTACATCGACAACGCTCTCGTGCTGGATGAGTGGGAGGAGGGCGCCGCACGTACTTACACGGTCGACGTGCCCCTCAGTACAGGGTTTCACACCATCCAGGTGGACTATTTCGAGCGTACGGGGGTGGCGCTGATGCGCTTCTGGTGGGAGCGCAACGACACGTTCAGCGGTTGGAAGGGTGAGTACTTCGGGAACCGAGAGCTACAGGGGAATCCTGTGCTGGTGCGGGACGAACCGCAGATCGATTTCAACTGGGGCGAGGGCAGACCTGCGGCCAACCTGCCTGCAGACCATTTTTCGGCCCGCTGGCAGCGGCGCGTCTCCTTTGAGCCCGGCACCTACCGCTTCTTCCTGCGGATGGATGACGGCGCCCGCGTCTATCTTGACAGCCAGCTGATTCTTGACGAATGGAGGGATGGCGCCGACCGTACAGTCAATGTCGACGTGACGCTGCCTGGCGGTGAGCGCGCCCTGCAGGTCGAGTTCTTTGAGAGTTCGGGCGTGGCACGGGTCGGCTTCTGGTGGCAGCTGGCGCCTACGGCTACGCCGACACCGACGCTCACTACGGAGCCGACAGCCACTGATGCGCCGACCGCGACGCCGGAAGCGGCTCCCACTGATACGCCAACGGCGGCGCCGGAAGCGGCTCCCACCGAGACACCGACTGCGACGCCGGAACCGGCACCCACTGATACGCCAACCGCGACGCCGGAAGCGGCTCCGACTGAGACGCCGACGCCAACGGAGACCTCTGAGCCTCCGCCGCCCGACGAGCAGGGGCCGCCGTCCCAGCCAGGCGATGGGGAGGAGGAACCGACGGTGACGCCGACGGCGGCAAGTTAGCCCGGACCGTGTAGGCATAGCGCCACGAGAAAGCGGCACTCAGAATTCCATTCAAGCTGTTCTCGCTGTCAGGAGGCGGCTACGACGGCGCCGGACCGGCTTTGCAGCCGGGTCGGCGCCGTTTCTGTGTCTGAGATGCCAGTGTCAGAGCGCTTGCATGCAGGCGGCGCGCGCGGCCGTGAACGGAAGCTCACTGATGGCAGGATGCGGGCCGTACAGTGAAGCGAGCGTATCGATCGTCGTCTTTGTCTTGATTGCCAGGGAGAGGGGGGCCAGCGCATCGGCGGCCTGTGGTCCCACAGCCAGCCCTCCGACAACTTGCCGGTTTTGATTCCACGCCAACCGTAGAAAGCCCTCCGTGTGTCCTAAAATATGCGTCTTGAGTCCGGACTGGAATGCCACGTCTACGCTCCGGACTGAATGGTCGGCAGCCGACAGTACACCTACTTGTGCCACCTGCGGATTGGAGAGAAACGGGATCACCATACAGGTCTCATCATGCGGTTCGGCCTCCTGCCCGGTGGCATGGAGTGCAGCAACACGGGCGTGGGCCATGGATACATTTCCCGCCCTGATCTGTCGCGCGTCACCGGCCACATAGATGCCCCTGATGTTGGTTTGCCCATAGCCATCGGAGCGCACAGATCCGCGCGCGTCAACCTTCACGCCTACGGTCTCGAGATTGAGTGGAGCGACGTTGGGTCGATTTCCGATGGTCACAAAGGCCATCTCTGCCTGATGGCGTGTGCCGTCCGACTTTACGGCTGCAATGTGATCTTCATATCGTTTCAACTCGGCAACCGGCTCTCCCGGCCGGATTTTAACGCCTCTCTTCCGGAGCATATCGACCAGAAATGCGTCGGCGGCCGGAGCGATGGCGCAGCTTGGACCGCCGGGGAGGACAAGCCAGGTCACGTCGATGTTGAGAGCGCTGAAGATGTGGACAAACTCAAAGCCGGTCGGGCCATCGCCGATCACGATCATGTATGCCGGCAGATGCGGCATTTGGTGGGCCGTGCTGGGCGAAAAGACCCGTTTTCCGTCGGGTGCCAGAGGCGATGGCACGAATGGCGTCGACCCCGCGGCCACGATAAATGCATCGGCCTCTATCGTCATATCACCGTCAGAAGCGTTCGCTATCGTCAGCCGGCCTGGCGACTGAAACGATGCTTTACCCTCAATGATCCGTACGCCAAGATCGTGCAACTTGCGCGCCTGCTGGGCACGCCACTGGCCGGCGATTCTGTCTGCGTATGCATTTACTTCGGCAAGGATGAACTGACCCTTATCTGACGGCGTTCCTGTCTTGGACGGTAGGGGGCCAGGGGTGGGATACAGGTTGTCAACGGCAGCCAGCCATACGCGGCTGGGCAGGAGTTGATGCCAGGCGCCAATGGGGCGGTCGGATACGATGGTAACAGCGTCGGCGTAAGGGGCGGCTGTTGTGGCCGCTTCTACGCCCGCAGGCCCGCCTCCAATCACAGCAATGTGCATATTCGTCCTCTCTCCGGCCTTGTTTGTCAACAGTCAACCCAAATAGTGGCCCAACTTCCGATGGCTGCGCACACGGGCGCAACTTGCCGCCCATATTATGCCAGACGGCATCTGTGATGCGACTGGAAAGAACGTGTATCGGCGGAGACCAGCGGCTCACTGAACCGGGATGTACGTGATTCAGCCGACGTTGGAGCCGTCCGCCTGTGGCTGCATACGAGAGTAAAGATTATACTACGACAGCGTGGACTCTGTTCCACGTGAAACTTTTGGGGTATGGGAGTGCCTCTCGCTCCCTGCTTGTTCGCCGCTAATCGATCGCCACTCGTAGGCTGTTGCCAGCAAAGGAGATGACATGATAACAAAATCCGCGGATGAACTACATTCCCTGGTCAAGCGGGTCCTGCTGGCTGCCGGGGCGGATGCACGCAACGCCGAGGAGACGGCCCAGCACCTGGTGCTGTCCAATCTGAGCGGCGTGGACACGCACGGCATCTGGCACATCCCGCTTTATGTGGCCGCGATTCAGGCTAACGAGCTTCTGCCCGCGTCCAAACCGGCGATTCTGCAGGAGACGGCCAATAGTGCCCTGGTGACGGGCAACTGGACTTTTGGCCACGTAACCGCCAAATTCGCGATGGAGCTGGCGATCAGCAAGGCCAGAACACAGAACGCGGCCGTGGTCGGTGTTGTGCAGATGTACCACATCGGGCGGTTGGGCACCTACGTGGAGATGGCGGCGGCAGAGAAGATGATCGGCATGGTCTGGGGCGGGGGCTACGGCCAGGTGGAGCCTGTCTCGATGCCCTACGGCGGCAAGAGACGCGTGCTGCACACCAATCCGATATCGATCGGTCTGCCTGCCGGCGAAGAGTCGACGATGATGTTCGACTGGGCGACGACCGCCCTTTCGGGCGTCAAGGTTGAGAACGCTTACCGCCGCCGCGAACAGCTGCCGCCAAACAGCATTGTGGACAGAGACGGCGTCCCAACGACCAATCCGGACGACTATTACGCGGGCGGCGGGCACATGCCTTTTGGCGCGCATAAGGGCTACACCCTGATGATGACGGCAGAGTTCCTTGGGCGGATCTTCACCGGCGCCGACAGCTACGCGGAAGCGGGGCGGGGCGGCACAGTCTTTCCCAACCAGGGCGTGACGATGATGGCGATCAAGGCGGACCTGTTTCAGCCGTTTGCCAGCTATGCTGAACGGGCGGACGAGATGGAGCGGCGGGTGCGGGGGGTGCCGCCGGCGCCGGGCTTCGACCGGGTGCTGGCGCCGGGGGATATGGAGGCGCGGACGCGGGAGCAGAGAGGGCGTGAGGGGATTCCCATCGCCGAGGATGTCTGGCAGTCGTTCAGAGAGGCGGCTGCGTTGGTCGGCGTGGACATCGCTTAGATTTCAGGGGTACCAGCCCACCGGCTGCCGACGTTCAGAACCAGGCTTTCTCAGTCTTGTTTTGATCCGCGAAGTTACGCGAAGGTTCGCGAAGAACAACATTTTTGATCCGCGAAGTCACGCGAAGGTTCGCGAAGAACGGCAGAGGCTACTGGGACGTTCCTTGGGTGACTGCACGGATCGGTTGCGCTTAACTCCGGCAGATCGTTGTTCTGACAAACGTCAGCGGGCCCTGGACTGCGCGCTGGGCAGAGCGCTGTTGCGGGGCGACGTTAGCTGTCCGGGGTGACCAGGTGGAGCGGTTCCAGCCCCTTGGAGACGCGCTCGACGTTGTTGGCTGCGGCCTGGCCGCGGCGCTGTGTGGTTTCGCGGGTTACGCCGGCGATGTGGGGTGTGCAGTACATGTTGTCCATCTGCAGGAGCGGGTGGGAGCTGGGCAGGGGCTCGGTGACGAAGGCGTCCATGCCGGCGGCGCGGATCTGCCCGCTCTGTAGTGCCTCGACCAGGGCATCCTCATCCACAAGCAGCCCGCGCGCGACGTTGATCAGCACGGAGGAGGGCTTCATCAACTCGAACTGGCGCGCCCCGATCATGTGCCGTGTCTGGTCGGTGCTGGGCGTGTGGAGCGACAGGTAGTCGGCCTCGGCAATCACGTGTTCCATGGCGCTGGCATCGCCGAAGAAGGAGACGTGACACTCGTCGCGCACCGACTGCGGGATATCGGCGATGTCGATGGCCAGGATCTCCATGCCCATGGCGTGGCCGCGCTTGGCCAGCTCGCGTCCGCTGGCGCCGAGGCCGATGAGACCGAGTTTCTTGCCGGCCAGCTCGTCGTTGAGGGGCAGGCTGAAGAGCTCGGCGCGCATGTTGGCCTGGGCGGTGCGGTGGTTCTTGGCGATCAGGAGCATCAGGGTGAGCGCGTGCTCGGCGAGGGCAATGGCGCTGAAGGGGCCGGGTGTGTTGGCGAAGGGCAATTCCTTTCTGAAAAAGTAGGGCATGTCCCAGTGATCGACACCGACGGAGAGCACCTGCCACAGCTTGACGCCGGCATCGACAGCGGCATCGACCATCTCATGCGTGCAGCCGGCGCAGGCCACTACGACGTCGACGCCTTCGAACTGCGGGGCGACAGGCTTTTCGGGGTCGTACATTTTGATTGGATAACGCCCATCGACCGCTTCGACGAAGCCATCGTACCAGTAGTGCATAACGGGGTTGAAGGGAAGAAAGAGAATCTGCATTGTCTGAACCTCGTAAGGACAGTGGTCAGTAGTTAGTTGTCAGTTGTCAGTGAATGGCCCGCACATTGGTACTTATGATGCCATGTAAGGGGTGGGGGTTCAAACTGGGGCGGGTCAGACTGAAATTTCGACGCCGAGGCTGTCTGCGGTTTCGGTGATTTCGTGCCAGATGCTGTCTTCGACGGGGATGCCGTGGGCGCTGCGCTGTTGGGCGGTGCGGTATTCGGGTTCGCCGGGGAAGAGGACCTCGCTGACGCCGGGTTGGGGGCGGGCCGATTTTACCCAGGCGATCTGCTCCTGGACGGTGTGGATGAAGTCGTCGTATGGGAGCAGGGCGTCGATGTTGATGGCCTGGAAGTAGACGCCGTTGCCGGTCTGCTCCCTCTCTTTGCCGGTGACGCCAGCGCCGGAGAGGGCACCGGCGAGCAGCTCGGCGACGATGCCGAGGGCAAAGCCCTTGTGGCCGACGATCCCGCCCAGGGGCAGGAGGGCACCCGGCGGGGATGCATAGAAGGCGGCCGGGTCGGTGGTGGGGTTGCCGCCGGCGTCAACGATTACGCCTTCGGGCAGCTGTTTGCCGGCGTAGCGGGTGACGCGGATTTTGCCTTCGGGGAATACCGAAGTCGTGATGTCGACCATGACGGGCCAGGGCCCGCCGCTGGGCATGGCGAAGGCAATGGGGTTGGGGGAGAGCCGCCGTTCGGCGCCGCCAAAGGGGGCAACCGAGCCGGTGGTGCCGTAGGAGTTGACGACGGCCATGCCGATCATACGCTCCTCGGCGGCCATGGTGGGGTATTCGCCGACGCGGCCCACGTGCTGGCTGCCGCGTACGACGACGGTGCCGACGGCGACCTGGCGCGCCTTTTCGATGGCGAGGCGCATGGCCTGGCGTGCGATGACCATGCCCCAGCCCTGATGGGCCTGGATGACGGCGGAGGCGGGTGTCTCGCGTTCGATCTCGATGGGGGTGCCGGGACGGATGGCGCCGCTGCGAATCTGGCCGACATATTGCGGTATGCGCATGACGCCGTGCGAGTCGTGTCCAAACAGGTTGGCGCGCACGAGCACCTCGCAGACGGCTTCCGACTCGGCGTGGGGGGAGCCGGCGGCGTCGAGGATGCGGGTGCAGATGTCTTGCAGCTGGTCGGCGGTCAGATATTTCATGTAGATGGCTCCAGGTGGGTGTGCTGGGGAATCCGGTGGTCGCGGTTCAGGCGAGAGCCTTCACGCAGTTGTCGTCGAGGGGGCTGAGGGGGGTGAAGTCGCGGTTGTTCTGATACCAGGGGCGTTCGGCGCCGGTGCAGGCGTTGCTGACGGCGTTGTAGATCAGGTACATGATGGCGCGGCGCCAGGGGGAGACGTTGTTGGCGGACCCGTGCAGTACGTTGCAATGGATGAAGGCGACGGATCCCGCGGGCCCGACCAGGGCTTCGATCCCGTTCTCGGCCGCGAGCCGTTCGAAGGTGGCGTGATCGATATGGTGCAGGGCGTAGCCCCTGCCGGCGGCGTCCTTGTGGAGACGGGCGTCGAGGAGCCCGTGGCGCTGCGAGCCGGGCACGATCAGAAGGGGAGAGGTGACCGCGGTACAGTCGTCGATGAAGACGGATACCATGATGCAGTTGGGTTCGGGCATGCCGTCGATGGAATGCCAGGGCGGGTAGTCCTGATGCCAGTCCCAGGAGGCGCCGCCGCCGAAGCCCTGTTTTGGGTTGAGGCGGCTCTGATGGAGATAGACGTCGTCGCGCAGGAGCTGGCGGACGGGGTTCAAGAGACGGGGGAGCCGTGTCAGGCAGCGGAAGGGTTCGGAGTAGGTATGGGCGCCGAAGGCGAGCCTGACTGAGGAGGGATCGTCCTTTTCGGGGATGATCTCGGGCCCTGGGCGGCTGAAGATGTCCGGCAGGGCTTGCCGGAGGACGGCGACTTCGTCGCTGTCGAGGAGATCGGGGAAGAACAGGAAGCCTTGCTCGTCGAATTGTGCAATCTGTGCGCTGGTGAGGTTCATGGTTTGTTCTCCATCAACAGAACAAAGTTTGATTGGGCAGGTTTTACGGAACCGATCGATCCGCGAAGGGGCGCGAAAAACACCTTTCTTTGATCCGCGAAGGAGCGGGAAGAACGGCAGGGACGTATTCGGGTTTCCGTAACTACTATGCCAAGTTCTGTATGCGTGTGCCATGTGCGGTCTGCCTGGATAAGGGATGACGGATTGTCGTGTCAGGATTTCTGTGGTGGGCTCTTGATGGTCATCGCTGTGGAGGTTGGGCCAATTGGGCGTTGCCTTGCCTGCGCCGGCTCACGCCTCGGTACGAGCCACGACGCGGGGTGGGGGGAAGTTCGGTCGCAGCGGGTCGACAAGGTCATATTGCCACACACTCGCTGCGGCGGGGGGTT
>WTGY01000157.1 GCA_011523365.1 Caldilineaceae bacterium | reverse complement strand
CCCAACAACATGCCTCGCCCACCTGGTGCCTACATTCGAACAGGTCCCCTTGCGACCCTATTCCCACACCCACCGTGTCCCTGGCCCCGGCTGGTTTCCACCATCAGCCAGCGCCCTACCAGCCATCTGGACCAATTCCCCGACCGGCCCACCAGGTGCCGCAACGCCAGCCAATGCGCACAACAGTTATCGTGAAAATCCACGAAAATCCTGCAAATCCTGATTCAGACAGTAAAGGAACAACCCCATGACCAGCGCAAATCTGGCAATCGACGGCGGCGAGCCCCTGCGCAGCCAGCCCTTCGGCCCCAAGTGGATCTTCGGCGATGAAGAACGCCGCCACCTCATGGAAGTCATGGACAACGCCACCGACGCCTGGCGCTCCGGCTTCAAAGTGAGGGCTTTCGCCGACGCCTTCGCCACCCTCCACGGCGCCCAATACGCCGTCGCCACCACCACCGGCACCGGCGCCATCCACGCCGCCGTCGCCGCCGTCAACCCCGAACCCGGTGACGAAATCATCACAACCCCCACCACAGACATCGGCTCCGTCCTCGGCATAATCCTCCACAACGCCATCCCCGTCTTCGCCGACTGGGACCCGGAGACCCTCAACACCGACCCCGCCGACATCGAGCGCCGCATCACCCCCCGCACCCGTGCCATCCTCGCCGTCCACCTCTACGGCAACCCCTGCGACATGGGCCCCATCCTCGAAATCGGTCGCGCCCACAACATCCCCGTCATCGAGGACTGCTCACAGGCCCACCTCGCCGAGTACCGCGGCCAGCTCGTCGGCACCATCGGCGACATCGGCTGCTTCTCACTCGGCGGCAAGACCCTCACCACCGACCAGGGCGGCATGATCATCACCAACGACGAGCCCCTCGCCCGCCGCGCCATGGGCTTCTCCCGCAAAGGCTCCGAGATGGACAGCGCCCTCCGTAGCTCTCTCGCCCCCACCTCCTTCCGCCGCGGCGGCAACAAGGGCTACGCCTTCCTCGGCGACTTCCACCCCATGACCGACCTCCACGCCGCCGTCGGCCTCGCCCAGTTCGACCGCTGGCAGGAGGCCACCCGCGTCCGCCGCATGACCGCCGCCATCCTCGACGAAGTCGTGCCCCAGCTGCCCGGTTTCAAGATCCAGAAGGTCCACCCCGAAGACCGCAGCGCCTACTACACCTACGCCTACACCGTCGACCAATCCAAGGCCGGCATCTCCTCCGATGACTTCTCCGCAGCCGTCCGCGCCGAAGGCATCCCGGACTGCTACGGCCCCTACATCCAGGGTCGCCCCCTCTACCGCTACCCGATCTTCACTGAAGAAGATACCTACGGCCAGTCCCGCTACCCCTTCGTTGACGAGCAGGGCAATCGACGCATCGACTACAGCACGCTTCACCTCCCCCACACCGAGCGCGAACTGCCCAAGACCGGCTTCATCCTCTTCCGCAACTCCTATACCGAACAGGACGCCAAAGACATCGCCGCCGCTATGCGCAAAGTAGCCCTCCACTACGCCGAGCAGGCCGCGCAATAGAACCGAAGGAAAAAGGCCGTGGATAATATCGAAAACCAGGACGGCTCGACGCTCATTCCCATCCCCGGCGGCACATTCCAGATGGGGACCGACCCGGCCGACGCCCAGCAAATTGCCGACCGTTACGGCTGGCGCCTTACCCGCTTCCGCGACGAAAGCCCGCAGCACACCGTCCGCCTCGATCCCTTCTACATCTGCCAGTACCCGGTCACCGTCGCCCAGTACGACCGCTATCTCCAGGACACCGGCGCAACGCCGCCCCAATGCTGGGACGACTCCCGCTTCACCGGACCCGATCAGCCGGTCATCGGCGTCGCCCACTGGGATGCGCAGGCCTACGCAACCTGGGCCGGGCTCCGCCTGCCCACCGAAGCCGAATGGGAATTCGCCGCCCGCGGCGCCGACGGACGCCCCTGGCCCTGGGGAAACGAATGGGACCCCGAACGCGCCAACACCCGCGACGCCGGCGTCGGCCATCCCACCCCCGTCGACCGCTACACCGACGCCGGCAACGTCAGCCCCTTCGGCGTCTGCGACATGGTCGGCAACGTCTGGGAATGGTGCCAGGACCGCTACTCTGATGACTTCTACTCATTCAGCCCGCAGTCCAACCCCATCTGCACAAAGCCAACCGTCCACTACGACGCCCACAACGTGCTGCGCGGCGGCTCCTGGTACAATATCTCCGAGCGCGCCCGCTGCGCCGCCCGCTATGACCGCTTTCCCCAAATGATGCGCCGCCACATCGGCTTCCGCTGTGCACGCGACGCATGAAATCCGCCCGACGTCTATCGCACCACAGAACGAAGGCCCGCTGATGTAAGGAGAAAGCCCAAATGATCGGAGTGATTCTCAATCCGGAACAACCTCGCAAGGGAACAGGCGAGCTCCCCCCTTTTGCCGCCGCCTATATCAGCGAGATTCTGCACCATGCCGGCATCCCATTTTCGCTGCTGCCGCAGGAAGCCCTGGCCGGAGACTCTCCCTTGCCCCGCCTCCTGATCCTTGCGCAGGACTTCGACCTGAGTTCAGAACAGAAGGCAGGCCTCGCCGAATTCGTTCACGCCGGCGGCCTCCTCATCGGCAACGCCGGCGCCTCAGGCATGGACGACCTCTTCGGCGTGCAGACCATCCGCCTCCTCGAAGAAGGCTACCTGCAGCCACCCGCCGCGACCCACCCTGTAACCGGCGGCCTGCGCAGAGAAGCCCACGTCTTCGGCGGCGACATGGTCAAGGCAGTAAGCGGCACCGCGCTCGCCCAGGTCGAGCCCATCCAACCCCCGCCGCAGGCAGGCGGACCCGCAGCCGATGCCGTCGTAGCACACGCCCCCGGTCGCGGCCGTACTATCCTCTTCGCACTCGACCTCATAACTTCCGTACTCCACATCCACCAGGGCAAGCCGGTCGTGCCCATCCCCCCGCGCGAGTCCTCAGGCACCCCCTCTGGTTCCATCCTCGACCCCGAACGGGATGGCGATCTGGTCGAAATCGACGACGTCGATGATCTCTACTACTCCGGCGGCATCCCCCTTCAGGACGGCAGAACTTACTACAACCAGCGCATCATCCTGTCGCCCATGGCCGACGTCCTGAAGGAGCTCCTTCTGCGCGCCATCTTCCACCTCCTCAGCAGCGCCGGCGAACCCCTGCCTCTCCTCTGGTACTGGCCCCGCGGCATGACCTCAATGGCCCACATGTCCCACGATTCCGACGGCAACCGTCCCCTCGTCGGCTGGTGCCTCTTCGACCTTCTGCAGGAGCTCAACGTGCCCTCCACCTGGTGTACCATGCCTGTTACCGGCTATGATCGCTCCTTCTACCAGGCGCTCATCGAGTCCACCTCCGAAATCGCCCTCCACTACGCCACCGGCAACGCCCCCGTGCGCGAAGCCCCCCGCTGGAGCCAGATGGACTTCGACTGGCAGTACGACACGCTCGCCTACGAGACCGGTCTCAACAACATCGTCTCCAACAAGAACCACGGCATCGCGTGGCAGGGCCGCCTCGAGTTCTACTACTGGTGCCAGAACAAGGGCATCCAGCTCGAACATTCACGCGGCGACCGCGGCTTCACCTTCGGCACCTCCCACCCCTGGTTTCCCATGGAGGACGACCGTCCCAACGGCGACTTCCTCGACGTGATCGCCCTCCCCTTCCTCACCCAGGACTTCACCGTCGTCTGCCCCCACGGCTTCATGCGCCCCCTCGTCGACCAGAGCCACGCCACCTACGGCTGCGCCCATGTCCTCTATCACCCCTCCCACGTCGAAGACCCCGAATGCGAGCGCTCCATCCGCGAAACCGTCGCCTACGCCCGCAGCCTCGGCATGGAATGGTGGACCAGCGAAGAGATCAACAACTGGGAGCGCGCCCGCCGCCGCGTATCCATCTCTTCCGCCGCAAACGGCGCCTCCACGCCCGAAGGCACATACCGTATTCAATCGGAGGACGCTCTCAACGGAGCAACGCTGCTCTACCTGCTGCCTGCCAGCGGATCCCCGCCGTCTTCCTTCACGCTCGACGGCAAAGCCACTGATGCCGCTACGATCGAACGCTACGGCCACCGCTTCGCCCAGGTCACCGCCGACCTCCACGGCGAGCACGAACTCAAAGCCCTGTAGCCGCTGAGTCAAAAGTACGAACTCCCAATCGATTGCCCAAGGAAGGAGCGATGACTGACATGACAGCGACCTGGACCGACAGTGCAACAGTGGACTTGGATGGGATGCGCGTCACGCTCTCCGAACCGGTCCTGATTGGGCGCCGCCGTGGCTACTTCTGGTTCCCCAACCTCTGGACAATGCCCAATGGCGAGCTCCTTTCTACGATCTCGCCCGTGCCCGATATTCACCTCTCCGGTGTCCCCTATCTGGTACTCTGGTCCCAGGACGGCGGCCTCACCTGGACCGAGCCCCAGGTCTCCTGCGACGGCGCCCAGACCCTCCTCCACCTCCACTCCGGCGACAGCCTCATGCTCCCCTACGATCTCCGCCCCCGCCCCAACGGGATCGGCGCGCCCCATAACACTGTTCCCGCCGGCCAGCGCGTCTTCGACTACGTGCCCACCGGCGTCGTCATCACCGGCATGCCCGCGCCCGTCCCCCTCATCCTGCCCGGCCTCGACGTCGTCACATTCTCCTTCAACGGCCAGACCCTCTGGCTGCAGGACGGTACCTACCTCGCCACCGCCTACGGCCACTTCGAAGGCGACGAACGCGACTCCATCGTCGCCGTGGAGTCCACCGACGGCACCAACTGGTCCGTGCGCTCGGTCGTCGCCGGCGCCGACTGCCCGGTCCCCGGCGATGGCGGCCCCAGCGAGTCCGCCATCTGCCGCCTCCACGACGGCCGCATCATGTGCGTCTTCCGCGTCGAAAGCAAACTGCCCTTCGGCCAGACCTGGAGCAGCGACGAAGGCCGCACCTGGTCCACCGCCGTCACCATGACAGGCCCCTTCTCCGTCCAGCCCAGCCTCGCCGTGATGTCCGGTGGCGCCGTGGCGCTCTCAGGCGGCCGCCCCGGCCTCTACCTCTGGCTCAACGCCGACGGCACCGGGCACGACTGGCAGCAGATCGACATCCTCGCCCACCACAACAGCTGCCATCCCCACGAGCAGATCATCTACTCCGAGGATCTCTCCCGCCAGAAAAGCACCTCCTATACCGAAGTCGTGGCCGTCGATGACAACACCCTGCTCTACACCTACGATCGCGTGCCCAACGGCTGGCGCCGCATCCCCGAAGACATGGATGATACCAATAGTGTCTGGCTGGTGAGGTCAACAGTGGAGCAGTAAGCGGAAACGGGAATCCCGAA
Source organism: Caldilineaceae bacterium (assembly GCA_011523365.1). Lineage (GTDB taxonomy): Bacteria > Chloroflexota > Anaerolineae > Caldilineales > Caldilineaceae > Bin5. The sequence goes on along the minus strand of WTGY01000157.1, from coordinate 71,437 downwards.
AAACCCCCAAGCCCCCCAAGCAACCGGTGAAGCAAGCTGACGAACTGGAGTGACCATCTTGGCGCCTGAACCTGTCCTCGACATCCGTTCTCTTCCGAACACCCGCGAGACCCTCGCCTACCAGGATGGCGGTCTCTTTCCCGTTCTGGCTCTGACCGCCGACCGCGTCGCCGTCGCCGCTCTGCGGGGCGGTGCCGGCCACATTGGCCGCGCAGGACGAATGGAGATCCTGCGCTCGCTCGACGGAGGTCTGACCTGGACGCCGCCCAACGTTCTTGCCGATAGCGAGGACGACGACCGCAACCCTGCCTTCGGCGTTTCACCCCACGGCACGCTCGTCCTCCTCTACCACCGCCAGCACAACTACGACGCCGACGGCAACTACCAGGGCCGCACCAAGGTAGCCGACCGCAGACCGGTTGTCATCATGGCTACCCGCTCCCTCGACCGCGGCCTGACCTGGGAAGAGCCCTACCCGCTGTCGATAGATGGCCTGCCATCAGGCTCACCCTACGGCAAAATCGTCTCGCTCGCCGACGGAACGCTGCTCGCACCCATCTACAACAGCCAGGCCTGGGAAGACGAGCGCAGTGGCCAGAGTTTCGACTCCTCCTACCTCGTCCGTTCCCATGACGATGGCCTGACCTGGGACGAACCCTCCCTCATCGCCCACCACAAAAACGAGACCGCTCTCATCGCGCTGCCCGGCGGCGACCTCCTCGCTGTCATGCGCGATGACGGCGTCCAGGGACTGCACAGCACACATTCCCACGACGGCGGCTTCACCTGGTCGGATCCAATCCAAATAACCCAGGCCCGCCAGCATCCCGCAGACCTCGTCCTCCTCTCCAATGGCGACATCCTCCTCACCTACGGCAACCGCAATCCCCCTCACCGCATCGAAGGCCGCATCAGCCGCGACCGCGGCCGCTCCTGGCTCGACTGTCTCCTGACCTTCTCCGGCCACCTCTACGGCTACACCACCGAAGAGTCACGCCGCACCGATCTCGGCTATCCCTCCAGCGTAGTCCGCGGCAACGGTCAAGGGGTCACAATGTACTACTACAACCCCTCCATGCGGCAGGCTTCTGATTCCCGCCAGGCCGAAAACAACCCACTCTACAGTCACCAAGACTACTGCGCCGTCGCCGTAACCTGGAAGGAGGAAGAACTGATCTCGGCCGTGGCGCGCGCGACAAGCCGGCAATAGGCCCGTTTCCTCCGCCTTCAGACAGCCCTGGCGTCTACTCCGTGCCTTCCGGCCTGTACACAACTGAATATGGTGCAGTAGCGCTACCAGGAGGCCTCCGGGACGGTTCCTGCCGTCCCCAGCGCAGGCTGGATTGGGCAGGAGCTTCAGAAGATAAACGGCTCTTGTGGGCAACTCTTGAACAGTAGAAATTGGAGGCAGTCAGATAAGCCCCAATAGGGTGCCACCATTCGAACAAGAGGAGACATTGATGTGACGAACCTGACTCCGGACCGTATCCTTGACGTACGCGCCTTACCCGGGACACGCGAGACCATCGCCTACAAGGATGGCGGCCTATTTCCCGTCCTCGCCCTCTCCAATGACGGCACCGTTGTCGCAGCCCTGCGCGGCGGCGCCGGCCACAACGGACGCGAAGGACGGATCGAAGTCGTGCGCTCCTTCGATGACGGCCTTTCCTGGACTCCTCCCAATGTCGTCGCCGACAGCGAAGACGACGACCGCAACCCGGCCTTCGGCATCTCGGCAGATGGGACGCTCATCCTTCTCTACCACCGCCAGCACTACTACGACGGCTATGGCAACTACGACGGCAACACGCGCACACGTGGCCGCAAGCCCGTCGTCATCCTGGCGACACGCTCCTTCGACAGCGGCATCAGCTGGGAAGAGCCCTATCCCCTGTCCTTGGATTCCCTGCCCACCGGTTCCCCCTTTGGCAAAATCGTCGCCCTCGCCGACTCCACGCTGCTTGCCCCCATCTACAGCGCCCAGGAATACGAAGACCACTTGAGCCCCGCCAAAAATGACAACGCCTATCTTGCCCGCTCACGCGACGATGGGCGGACCTGGGGCGATGTCTCCCTCATCGCGCCCAATATGAACGAGACCGCGCTGATCGCTCTGCCCGGCGGCGACCTGCTCGCCGTTTTGCGCGGCGCTGACAGCGCCCAGGCACTCCACAGCGCCCGTTCACACGACGGCGGCCGCTCCTGGACTGTGCCAGTGCAAATCACACAGGCCAGCCGGCATCCCGCTGACCTTGTCCTCCTCTCCAATGGAAACATCCTGCTTACCTACGGCAACCGCACACCGCCCCACCGCATCGAAGGACGCGTCAGCCGCGACCGCGGCCGCACCTGGCTGGATCTTCTGCTCACCTTCTCAGGGCACCTCTACGGCTACACTTCCGAGGAGTCCCGCCGCACCGACCTGGGCTATCCCTCCAGCGTCGTCCACAGCACCGGAGCGGGCGCCCGCGGCATCACCATGTACTACTACAATCCCTCCATGCGCCACGCCAATGTTGGCTGGCAGCGTGCCGGCAATCCCCTCTATCAGCACCAGGATTACTACGCCATCGCCGTAACATGGCAGGAGGACCAGCTGATCGCAGCCGTCGAAGACGCGCTCAGCGAGCAATAGATCAGCGCCGGCTGCCAACTGCTCCTGACAGAAAGTGGCGGACCTGCAGAGTACAGCGCATATTCCGAACACCCTCGCCAACTGCTGCCGAACTCACACCAAAGGAGACATTGCAGTGACCACCATGGCCCCCGACCGCATCGTCGACATACGTACTCTCCCCGGCACCAGGGAAACCACTGCTTATCAGGGTGGCGGCCTCTTCCCCATTTTGGCACTGGCCCCCAACGGTGACGTGGTCGCCGCCCTTCGCGGCGGCGCCGGCCATCTCGGCCGCCAAGCGCGCATGGAGGTTGTGCGCTCATCCGATGCCGGCCATACCTGGACGCCCCCGAATCCAGTCGCCGACGGTGAGGACGACGACCGTGATGCCGCCTTCGGTGTCTCATCCCAGGGAACCCTTGTCCTCCTCTACCAGCGTGAACACAGATACGACGCCGACGGCAACTACCAGGGCGGGCTCCGCATCGCCGACCCCAAACCGATTGCGTTGATGGCTACGCGCTCCCTCGACAGTGGCCTCACCTGGGAAGAACCAAATCCTCTGTCCTTTGAATCCCTGACGAACGCGTCGTTCTTCGGCAAGGTAGTCTCACTCGACGATGGGACACTGCTCGCATCCATTTACAACAGCCGGTCCTTCGCAGACGAGCAGAGCGGGCAGTTGTCTGACATCGCCTATCTCATACGTTCCCAGGATGACGGCCGGACATGGGAAAGAGTTTCGCAAATCGCACCGCATAGAAATGAGACCGCTCTAATCGTCCTATCTGGAGGTGAACTCCTCGCTGTGCAGCGTGACGACACCGCCCAGGCGCTGCATAGCACTCGATCACAGGACGGTGGCCGCACCTGGTCCCCCGCCACTCAAATCACCCGCGCCCGTCAGCATCCCGCTGACCTTGTCCTCCTCTCCAACGGCGACATCCTCCTCACCTACGGCAACCGCAATCCCCCCTACCGCATCGAAGGACGCATCAGCCGCGACCGCGGCCGCTCCTGGCTCGACTGTCTCCTGACCTTCTCCGGCCATCTCTACGGCTACACCACCGAAGAGTCTCGCCGCACCGATCTCGGCTATCCCTCCAGCGTAGTCCGCGGCAATGGCCAAGCGGTCACAATGTACTACTTCAACCCCTCCATGCGGCTTGCTGCTGACTCCCGCCAGGCCGAAAATAACCCATTCTACAGTCACCAGAACTACTGCGCCGTCGCCGTAACCTGGAATGAGGAAGAACTGATCGCGGCGGTCGAAGACGCGACCAGCGGGCGATAGGTCTGCTTGCCCCCCTACCGCCCGCTGTTAAAGAGTCGAGTCTGAAATTCCGACTGCGCCTGGATTAATTCCCCTTGCTCTGCCTCACTTCCAGTTCCTCAGTTTCTGCTGCCGCCAGATTCCCTTGATCGGTGCGCGGTGCCCCGTATGCCGCCGCGATCAGGTGACGCTGGAACTGACTGGACTCGGCCCTTGGCGGAACATTGACCTGTAGGATTGTAAATCCGTTTGCCGTTTGCCAGCTTTCGTAGCCATCCCGAGGCGACGGGGCAATCGGTCGTCCGTCGAGCCACACACGCTGAACATCCGACCGGTTCGGCAACCGCAAGCGCAACGCCAACCCCTGGCTGGCCGCTCGCAACAGGGGTCTGGCCTGCCCGTTCCCAACCGGCCTGATCTGATCGCAGCGCAAACTCTGAAATCGAGGATACCGCTGGCAACGGGCGCGCATCTCGGACAGATCTACCCCAATCTCCTCTCCATACTGCTGCAGAAACCTGTCGATTTCCAATGATCGCCAGCGGTCAAAGTCGTCAGGGTCCAGAGAAAAGGCAGAAAGAGCCATACCCACCGGCTCGTTGACGCCTCGAGCAACAAAAAACTGGTCCGTATGCGCCCAGAGCTCCACCCGGCTGGCACGCCGCTCAGCCGCTGTCCGCCCATACGCTGCAACAAAGGTCTCATCCTGCTGAAACATCGTCCGCACAGGATAGCCGGCAACCGCCTCGGTCCGCCACGCCTGATTGCCAAGTTCGAGCATCCTCCTGCACCGAATCAGCCCGCTGACAGGATGGTGGACTTCCATCGTATTGGCCAGCGTATGATAGCGGTGATAAGCATGCACGCACGACGTTATGCGCTGGCCCGAATAATACGAATGGTGTACATGGCCCGGCAACCACGGCAGAATCCGTTCCGCCTCCTCTTCCCCTCGGTCCTGCGGATATCCTGCCGACTCCGCCGCCCGGTTGATCTCCTCGATTAAGAGACGCGAGTGAGCGCGATCGAACTGGCTGGTTGTCCACGAAAACCCATTGCTCTCTCCCATACGGTACTTCCAACCAAACTCCGTCCCGTGAAGCGAGCAGAACAGTTCCGGCTGCATTCGGGCGAGAACCGCTGCGACCGCCTGAGACTCCGGTTGGGTAGGCTCGCCGTCTAGAGAGTAATCGGCATAGAGGTTCACGTCATTCACGTTGTTGAACCGCAGATCCTCCCACGAATCGGGATTCACGACCGGCATCAGCCCAATGCACTGCCTGCGGCGAATATCGGCCGCCTCAAGTGTAACAAGCCAGCGCGCCACTTCTAGCAAGGCCAGGCTTGCGCTCCGCTCCTGCCCGTGCTCCTGCCCAACCATCAGGACGCGCTGTTTGTCCTCGTCGCTGGTGTCCCGGTCTGTGATCGTCAGAAGCCAGACCGGTCGCCCCTGCACCGAGTGTCCTACCTTCTCCAGGGCGACAAAACCCGGAAATTCCTCCTGCAATTCACTGTAGAAAGATTCCAGTTCCGGCAGCGACGGATAAGAGAGCAGATCACCACTGTCCGCGGATCCTTGAGACCAAACGCGAGGAATCCAACTCATGTTCACGATTCGCCCTCGTTAATTGCCCGCCTGTCGTGGATTCAGCGCGTCGTTCAGGCCGTCACCCAGGAAGTTGATCGCTAGCGTCACAATCCCCAACACGATGGCCGGGATCGCGATTAGATGCGGCCACGTCCGCCACGACGGCATCGATCTGTTGATCATCGATCCCAAACTGGCCCCGGGCGGCTGTATGCCAATACCCAGATAGCTGAGCGAAGCCTCCAGAATCATGGCGCTCGACATGCTGAACGTGAAACTTACAATGACAGGACCCAGCGAGTTGGGCACCAGGTGCCGTAGCATGATCTGCTTGTTGGTCGCCCCCACCGAACGCGCCGCCAGTACATAGTCCTGCTCCCGCAGCGAAAGAATCTGGCCCCGAATCAGCCGCGCCTCGCCGGGCCATGAGATAAGCGAAAGTGCGCTGAAGACGATCAGATAATCAACATAGACGGTGTTGGTCAGAAATCTCCACCCCGTCTGGTCCTGCAACGCCGCCATCACGGCCTCCAGGGGTTCCGCAATCGAAGCATTGATCAGGGCGGCAAAGAGAATGGTAGGGATCGTCATCACAACGTCGGCCAGACGCATGATCGTGTTGTCCACCGCCCTGCCCGAATACGCGCTCACAGTGCCCAGCGTCACACCGATGACAAGAGTCAGGAGCGGCACAAGAATCGAAATCAACACCGCCGTCCGCATCGCATGAAGCAAGCGGCTGAAATAGTCTCGGCCAACGTCATCCGTACCCAGCCAGTGCTCCGCATTGGGGGGCATGCCAATCTCTTCCAGATTCTGGTCTAGGTGATCGTAGGGCGCCAGGTACGGCCCGGCAATAGCTGTGATATAGGTGAAGAGAACGATGATCAGGCCGATCAGGGACAGACGGTTGCGCAGCAATCGCCAGAACGCATCGCTCCACAATCCTCTCTGCCCGGATTCCGGCCTGTCTAGCTCACTTGCTAAAGTGTCGCGTATGGCCTTGGAAGACCGTTGCTCAGCCTCTCGCGTCCCGGATTGGTTCGTCACAGCGTCACCCTGGGATCCAGGAACGGGTAAACAAAATCCACGATGAGGTTGCTCATCATGATGAGGAAGGCCCCAAACAGCGTGCAGCCCATCATCAGCGGATAATCGCGCTGAATGAGCGAGGTTACGAAAAGATTCCCATAGCCGGGGATGCCGAAAATCTGCTCCACAAACACTGACCCCGTGATCAAGCCCGTAACGATCAATCCCAACGATGTCACCACCGGAGTAATCGCGTTGCGCATGACATGCCCCAGAATCACCTGGCGCTCCCTTAGCCCCTTCGCCCGAGCGGTCCGAACGTAATCGTTCTCAGCCACTTCCAGGATGCCAACTCGCATCTGCCGGATCACGACCGCCAAGGGGAAAAGGATTAACATCAGAGTCGGCATGATGACATTCGGGTGCGTGATACCCTTCCAGCCATAGGGAACGTTCATCACGTCAAGCCTGAGCACCAATATGATGAACAGCAGAGGCGCAAGAACATAAACGGGAACGGTGCGCAGGAATAGACTCCCGCCCACAATGAAATAGTCCACCGCGGTGTTCTGCTTCACCGCCGCCAAAACCCCCAAAGGTATGCCGGTTACAACCAGAACCACAAATGCCAGCAGCCCCACCTGGGCCGATATAGGGAATACCTTCAGGATCATGCCCAACACGGGCCGGCTGCGTACAATCGAATCGCCCAGGTTGCCCTGAAAAACATTGCGCACATATCTCAAAAACTGCACGTGCAGCGGTTGATCAAGACCAAGCCGCGCTCGCTCCCGTGCCACCATCTCTTCCGTAGCCACCACCGTTTCCATACTTTCATACATCATCTCAATCGGGTCGCCGGGCGCCATGTGGCCCAAGGTGAAGATGATAACGAGAACCACCAGCAGCAGCGGGATGATGCCGAGCACGCGCATGATCAAATACTTGAACAATCTGTACTCTCCTCGTCACTCTCGCAAAACGAGATGAACTGAAGCTGTCACCTTGTGCCTTTCCTGAAGCCTCTCCTCGCACCGCCTGAAGAACCGCGAATGCCGCACCAAAGAAAAATCTCGCGGCGGCCTGCGCGAGATTCCTGGGCGAAACCTGTGTCTTGGTTCATTTCAGCCCTCTGGCAGGAACCGGAGCTTGCCAAACACGCATGACGGGCATCCGGGAGGCTGGCTCGTGTCCCAAGCCAGCCTCCCTTCTCGCCATACCAGCCACACGCTAGGCTACCGTTCCGTCACAGTTACCTCTTCAATGTTGTACCAGTTGTTGTACCACGTGCCCTGCAGGCCCTGCACCCACGGCTTCGCATGCCACGAATAGGAGACCACGAAGAACGGCTTCCAGACGTAGTCTTCCAGGTAAATCCGCTCCGCCTCGTGTACCAGCTCAAGGAAGCGAGGGTCATCCCGACTCAGCGACATCGCCTCGTCAAGCAGCGCGTCCACCTCGGGATTGCTGTATCTGATTCTGCTCATGGCGTTCCCGGTGTAAGCGGCCCGCCATACGGCATGTCCAGGGTCCGGCAACGTACCCCAGCCAAAACCGCCCATGTGCACGACGTCCGCCCTGGCATCGCCGCGTGCCCAATCATTCCACCACGGCTTTGTTTCGACGTTCGTTATCCCGAGAGTGTCTCGCCACATCTCCAGGATCATCTCCATGCCCCGCACCCACTCGGCATCCGGTGTTCCCAGCGCAAGATTGAGTTTGGGCAGGTTCTCGGCCGAGCCGTAAGATGACTGCGCCAGCTCCTCCTTCGCCAGTTCGGGATTATACTGAAGCGCGCCGGCCTCTTCGAAAATCTCCGGACGGTGGCCCGACAGGCCCGGGTAGATGGGACCAGCCGCCGGGTCCTTCGTGTCGCCGTAGATGACCTGTACGATGCGTTCGTGATCAATGGCGTGGATCAGCGCCCTTCTCACCAACGGATCGTCCATCGGCGGCAGATTCGGATTGAATCCCCAGATGTTGCTGTACCGGTAGTTCATCGGCACCACATCTTCAGGATACTTCAGCGACAGTGCATCTCCCGCCGCACCCGTGAATATGACGATGTCGAACTGGTCGTTCTCATACATCAGGCTCAGCGTTTCCTCAGCAAGAACCGACGTTACCTCGACCCGTATCGATGCCGTGTTCTCTCCCCAGTAGTTCGGGTTGGGCACGTAGACGTAGCTCATCACGTCATCATCCCACGACTCGATCGTATACGGCCCCGTGACCAGCGGATCGTTGGTCCACCACTCCCCGTTCAGGTCCGCCCAAGCCTGTTCGGCTTTGGCCGTGGCCGAGTTGTAGTTGGCAAGCACCTTGAATACGAAGAGAGGGTCGGCCTCTTTCAGATTGATCTCCAGGGTGAACTCGTCAACGACCACCAGCCCTTCCATCTCGGTGGCACTGCCATCCCGCACCGCATCATAGCCCACGATGCCGGCATAGTTCGGTGGCACCCAACCGGCCGGATTCTCGGGATTCACCACATACTCGAACCAGGCTTTGATATCGCCGGCGGTGAACTGGCTTCCATCCGACCACTTGACCTCAGGATTCACGTGCAGCGTGTAGGTCGTCCCGTCCTCGCTGACGTCGTACGACGTGCACGTTCCCGGCGTCAGATTCGCGTCCGGGTCGGCAACGAATGGCGGCAACCACACATGCTGCATGATAAAGCGGCCAAACCCGCCTTCTCGGGCCGGGTCAAACGTCTTCATACTCTGAATCATGCCGTAGCGAATGACCTGCTCGACGGCAGGCTCCGCCGCTTCCTCAGCGTCCGCTGCGCCCGCATCCCCAGCGGCCGGCGCCGGCGCCACACAGGCTGTAACGAACAGCCCCAAAATGACAATCAGTATTGGCAAAGGATAGCGTTTCATCTTGGATATTTCCCCCATAACTTTCTATGTCTATCGAAGAATCTCCCGATGTCATCACACGCTTGCTGCCGATACACAGAATCGCAAAGACCGAAGGCTGCCCAGACCCAATACACGATTCATTACCTTTACATCTTACCGGCATCACACCTCCTGATTTCCAATCTCAAAAGAAGCGGTAGGCAGGCCATTGCCGATACCAGTACTTCAACCGTTCAGGTCCCAGTCCTGGGGGTGGAATCCCGAAGTCCGCTCCGCAGCGGAATCGAATACAGCGGTCACCACGTGAAAGTCCTCTACCTTATCCGGCGGAATGTTTACCTGCACGATGGTGCCGGGATTGTGATACACAAAGTAGCCGTCTACGTCCGACGGTTCCATAATGTGCCCATCTAATCTCAGATGTTTGAATGTTACGTCAGGATGGGGAAGGCGAAGACGGATCGCAAGACCGTTCTGGATCGGCTCTGCCGGGCCTTCATACTCCACTTGCGGCCACGTTACCTGACGCGATACCGACAGTCCGAGAAACTCATCCAGGGCATCGCCGTCAAAACGAGGATTCTGCTTGAGCTTGGCAAACATCGGCTCCAGATTTGGCTCGTTAAGATTCGGCGCGGAGGAGGCGTCGCCCGGCGCATACAGGTTCCGGCTCTCCGGTGTAGTTGAGACAAAGGCCACGACGCCGTCGCGGGCCTCGGGCCACCCGCACGTATGCGAGATCTGCGGCAACTTCCGCCACAATTCAACCCGGCTCGCCCGCCGTTGCGCTGCTGTCCTGCCCCACCCTGCGATCGCCACCGACGACCGGCAACTGACCTGATTGGCAGGGTAGCCGGCATAGGGCTCCTCTCGCCACACCTCATTGCCAACCTGCAGCAGCCGCCGCAGCCGCAGCACCGTGCTCTCCTCCCATCCCACCTCCATAGTCTGTATAATGCTATGGTATTGGATATAGGAATAAAGCCCGCAAACGACCTTAGGCGTCGAAGTACTCCCGTAGAACCAGCGCTCGACGCCCTCGACCGGCACCGTCGACAGCATCTGCCCCGCGCTCTCCTCGCCTCGGGTAGTCAGGTAGCCGGCATCCTCCGCCGCCTGGTTCATCAGATCGGGGATCCCCCGCCAGTACCCGCGGTACAGATTCGAAGCCCACGAAATCCCTGTGCTCTCCGTCATCGTCGACTGCTCAAACCAGATCCCATGCACGTCCTGGTGGACATCTGGCTGGTACCGGTCCACGACCTCCTTGACCGCCATGGCCTCAGGCTGGTTCTCAGGATCCAAGGGGCCGTCCCACCCCCATCCTTCATAGACCCAGCGGCTGCGGCCGGCGAAAAACTCGGCAACGTCGATCAGCTTTCGGTCATAGCTCTCCGGTTCGCACGCCGGCATAATGAGGACAATCTGCCGCCGCCGAATCTCTTCTGCCAGCGAGTCGTCGCCGATAAGCCACTTGATCAACTGCAGCAGGCCGGCCGTCGTTACCCGCTCAACGCCGCTGTGTGTCGAAGTAAAAAGGGCCACCTGCTTGTCTTCGTCGGCAACGTCAGCATCGCTGATGCGACAAAGAAGCACAGGCAGCCCCTTCGGCGTTCGACCTACGGTCTCGACCTGCATTCTTTCAGGCCGGGCAGCCGCCCATCGTCTCAGCCCCTCCTCCATCTCCGCTATACTCGGGCCAGGTGTTGGACCCAACTCTGGACGCTGATGCACGTGGCTCATAGGCTCATCCTATTTGGGCTATCAGTTTGGGCAGTCGCTACTCTCTGTTCCTTCCTCCTGTATCCTTTTCCTCGTTTCACATCCACACTGTGCCAGACCAGTGTCAATTCACTCATAGGAGACAGTTCAAACTCTGTACAGCCGCGACCTCGACCTACAAATCGATCTGAAGCGCCTCGATGGCATTGCGCCAGAAGATGCCCTCAATGTCGTCCTTGGACAGTCCGGCGATCTCGGCCGCCTGTTTCATGGCCATTATCTGTTCGTATATGCAGAGAACCGGACGAGCGTCCGTGTGCGCAAAGCTGAAATGTGCTTCATTCGGCTCCACCTGATACCAGTATCGCCCGAATGGAACATATTTGCCGTGAAAGAAAGCTGAATCGACACCATCCGAACCGTAGAAGATCCGCTTCAGATCTTCCTCTCGGAACAACGTCAAAAAGGGAGGCATGGTCGTAACCGCCGACAGATCGTACCAAATATTTGGCATGTCGCGCAAGCGATCAATCGCCTCCCGAATCGGCCAGTAGGTAAAGCTGCGCGCGCAGTGGGCGAGGATCCACTTGATCCGGGGATACCGGCGCGTCGTGTACTCTTCCAGGTCTGCCAGGTTCGCCTCATCCGCGCAACCGCCCGGCCGCGACAGATGCATCGTGACCCACAGACCGCGGTCGTTGGCAAGCTCCATCTGTTCGTGCGTCAGAAACTCGTGAATCCTGCAGTAGTCCGTATCTCCGGTCGAGGAAAAGACCCGATAGGGCTTCAATCCGATGAAGCCCGTGCGCTCGACATCCTTCTCAACGCATTTGATGTCACAGGATGGTGTGACCAGTCGATTGGCTCGTGAAGAGGGGTCCAGGGCGACCTGCCCGGCAAGCATTGCCGTATGTTTTCCCACGTCAATGCCGACCTTGGGCATCCCCAGCAGAAGAAAGTTCATCTGGCGGCCCGGAAACATGAGACGCCCCCAGGCCCGCAGCGTCTCCAGGTCGGCATACGATCGTGTCGGCACCGGCGCGTCCGACCGCATATCTGCCGGATCGAACAGATGGCAATGGGCATCAAAAACTCTTTGCGGGACGAAGTCCGCCAGCTCCTCTTCCCAGAACTCGCGATCGGATTCACTGTAGTCCATAAACTGACCTCCCACAGGCGAAGCAGCCGCATCCCAATCAACTTGCCTGTACCAGCTTGACTCCCCGGCGGCTCCTCAGCTAAGCCAATGGCTTCACGTCAACACCCCTCATATCCCCAGCAGCCGCGCCGCATTCCCGCCGCACACCAGCCGCTTGGCCTCGTCGGAAATATCGGCCGTTATGATCTTGCCCAACTGCGGCCGCGAATCCATCAGCGCAATGTCCGAGCCGAACAGGACCCGGTCAGCTCCGGCCTCGTTCACCAGCTGCTCGATGACACCCGGCGTCCGAAAGGTCGAGCACGTCTCCAGATAGATGTTGGGATACTCTTGCGCCGCCCTGATCGCCGCCGCCCGCGGCTCGGCGACGTTTCCCGCGTGGCCTGATACGAAATTGGCGTTGGGAAACTTGGCCGCACAGTCTGCAAGCAGTCCGGGGTGTGAATGCGGGTCCGAACCCGTGTGAAAGATGATCGCCAGGCCGCGCTCATTCGCAAACTCGTATATTGGATGCCAGATCGGTTCGTTCAGGTCCCACTCCGTATACGGCGGGTAGAGCTTGATCGCCACCAGCCCCAGCTCATCGATCGCCCGCGTCAGTTCGTCAACCATCCCTTCCGCCATCATCGGCGACACGTACGCGAACCCGACAAAGCGGTCCGGATGCTCCGCCACAAACCGGGCCGTGATGTCATTCCCGGTTGTGCCGTCTGGGTGGAATATGTTGAAAACGCAAGAGACATCGATCCCAACCTTATCCATTGCACGCAGGATTAGATCGGGATCGTCGACCCCATTGTAAAGGTCTAAGCGGCCGGTATGGCCGTGAAAGTCGATCACTCTCTGTTCTTCAATCATGTCGACCCTCTCCCTGCAGAATGCGTAGCAGATTCCCCGCGCAGATCAGTTCCAGCTCCGACTCGCTGATGTCCGTATGGTGAAGGTAGAAGAGCATCGTCCCCATCGCCAAGCGGTCATACCACGAGCCGTATACAAACCGCTCTGCCCCATACTCTTCGCACAGCGCCTCCACCTCCCCTAGCGGCTCAATCCGGCTCAGCTCCAGGTACGCGTTGGGCACGGCTGTCATCAGCGGTCGCACCCACAACGCGTGGCTGTAATGAGCGCCCACCAGTACCGTGACCAGCTCCGGAAAGGCGCTCAGCGTCATCGCCAGCTCGTCCGCATCGGCATCGGGCAGCGGAATCCACAACGGGATCCGGTTCTCGCTCAGCCACGAGAGCATGGTCCCGCATGCCCACGGCCTGAAGGGCAGCCCAACCTTACGCGCATTGTGCAGTCGAACACTGTGCACGCGCCCCTGCTCGTGCAATCCCTGCACCTGAGCCAGGGAGTCGGGCGTAGGCGTGACAGACCACTGGGGAAAGAGCCTGCTGCTGTCCAGCCACTCTTCCAGAAATCCATTTCCATCTAGAGGGCTGACCTCTTCCGTCTGCGCGTGGTAGATCAGCGCCCTCTCAACCCCATGCCGGTCCATCTCCGCCAGCAACTGTTCCCGGTTGCGGCATGGAGATGGCTGATAGTGAAGATCGCCAACCCGCACATTGGCGTCAAAAACGGGCACCCGCGGCCGGAACGTAAACTGAATAGACATATCTCTTAGCCCTGGCTCGACAGTTTCGAGCGGTAGTAGTCGCCGACCTTCTTGATCGCCGTGCTGAAATCGTCTACGTCCTTGTCGGTGTAAGAGGGGCTCATCGGCATCACCACCGTAGTCTCCAGGAAACGCTCCCCGCCCGGTAGCGACATCGAGCCATAGTCCATGGCAGCCGCCTTCTCGCCCGCATAGGAGAAGTCAGCCGTCCCATATGCGCGCTGCTGCGCCATCACCGGGTACTTGTAAACCGGGTACGCCATGTAAGGCGAGTTGGCCGGCACGCCCTCCGCCTGCAATGCCGCCGCAAACTGTTCTGCCGTCGCCCCCAGTACCGCCGCGTCCACATGGAAACCGTAGACCCAGTACGAATGCGTAGCCTCCGGCAGGACCGGCTGCAATGAAAGACCTGCCTCTCCGTCGACGACCTCGTTCAGATGGTTGGCGACCCACTGCTTGTGCCGCACCGCGTCCGTCACCTTCTTCAGCTGTGCGATCCCCACCGCGCCCTGAAGGTCGGTCATGCGATAGTTGGGTGCCAGATAGTAGTGCTCGTAGATCGGGCTGCGCGGATTGCCCTTGTCTGCGAACCATTTCAGCCGTTCGGCCAGATCGCCCCGGTTGCTGATCACCATACCGCCGTCGCCCGTGGTCATGTGCTTGCCGCCAAAACTGTAACAGCCGAAGTCGCCCCACGTCCCGACCGGCCGCCCCCCATACTCGGCCAGTTGAGCCTGCGCGCAGTCCTCGATCAGATAGAGGTTATACTTTCGCGCCAGTTCAACATAGGCCTCCATCGGCGCAGGATTGCCAAACAGGTGCACCACGATGATCGCCTTGGTGCGCTCCGTGATCTTGGCTTCGACATCCGCAATGTCGAGATTGCCCGTCCGGGGATCGATATCCGCGAATACCGGCACCGCGTTCTGGTAAAGAATGCCGATAATCGTACCCATATCCGTGATGCTAGTGGTGATGATCTCATCGCCCGGATTGGGGTCAATTGTGCCGACCGCCGTATGCACCGCCGCCGTCCCCGACGTAACCGCCTGCGCATACTTGACCCCGTTCATCTCCGCGAAGTCCCGCTCAAACTGGTCGACCTTGGTGCCGCTCAGCCGGTTCAGCTTCCCGGAGCGGATCACCTCGATCAGTTCGTTAATCTCCTCCTCGCCCATGTCCCACTGGGGCCCGAACGATCCGCTCCGCACCGGCGGCGAGTTGCGTTCGATTGCAATGGCCATTTTAGAATTCTCCTTGTAAAGTTTCGGCCGCGGCTTCCCGACTATTTCCGAACTGCGCGAACCGGTACGGCAAATGGTGACAATAGAGCGCGCTTTCCGCGCATTGCATCAGTCCAGGCGGAAGATACGTCTGGCGTTCTCACGGAATATCAGGTCAGCCTCTCGCTGAGTCTGAATCGCATCGGCATAGGCCCCGTACTCGAACCAGGGCGTAAAGAGCGGCTGGTCGGTGCCGAACAAGATCCGCTCCGGCCCCAGAATGTCCATCGACCGGCGGATGACACCCGGGTTGATGCCGCTGCTGCAGAACTCAAAGTACACGTTTGGTAGATCCACGACCTGACGCGCGCCCTCAGCGTCATCACCATGGGCCTTGATGATAACCAGGTCCGGATTGCGCTCAGCCGCCGACCGCACACCCGGATAAGGTGACCCGCCTTCATCCATGTGAATCTTGGTAGGCCGGCCAAACCGCGCGATTTCGTCCAACAGGTCCTGCATCCGTTTCGTCGCCATGTTGCCGCCGAAGGGGCAGTAAAGCTTTACCCCCACGAATCTGGGATCCTGAAAATAGCGCTCCATCTGCTCAACCGATCCGGCCAGATCGCGCGGGTCAATTGCGATGTAGCCCCGCAGGTTGGGGTAACGATCGAGAAAGGCCTGCGTGTCCGCGTTGCCCTCGCGCATGTCATAGTTGATGGCGTTGTAAGAGGACACAAATGTGTACTGAATGTTGCACCGCTCAGTCATCTCCGGTACATTCGTCTCAAAGCGCGTGTTGAACGGCTCCGCGCAGTGGAAGCCGGACACATGGGCGTGGATGTCGATAATCGGCTCATTCGGCAGATCAGCCTCTGCCTTGATCATGAGGGGATCCGCGGGCAGTTCTTCTATGTCCATATCGAGCAACCGTAAGGCGTTGCCCCCGAGGATCGCCTGCTTCTGTTCATCCGAAATCTTCGCCATGAAAATCTGGTTGCGCAGAGACCGTATCGAATACTTGGGCGAGTTGCTGCCATAGAGCAGCCTGTCCCCAATCCCCGCCTCGACCATCACCTCAATGCCGTCCGCCAGGCACAGCCAGCGAATCGCGGCAAACACGTTCTCGTAAACCTGCATGACCGTGATCAGCTCGCCCATATGGGCGTAGCTCACCTCATTCATGACCACCTGTACATCATATCGGTGGCAGACCTCCGCCACCTTCCGGATCCAGCTCAACGCCTGATCCGATCCTTTGAAATCAACGATGATCGGCAGTCCAGCCTCACCGACCGCCTCTACCATTTGCTCGAAGACCAGAGTCTCGGGGCTCCAATTCTGCGGCCCCGGCGCGAAACGAATCGCCACGCAGCCCCCGTCCACGCAGGCTTTCAGATCGTCCCGCCAGTTCAGAAAGTACCTGGGATCGAGCGTGCCCACGGCCAGGAGACGGGGATGTTGAGCCGTGATTTCGAGCGTCTCAGCCACAGCCTCCGGGTTGATCTGGTTGACCAGGCCGCGTCGCGATGTAGTCAAGGTCAACGTCGTGTCGTGCTCCTCCGTCTGACGCAGCAGCGCCGCCAGCGTCGTATCCGGCTCAGGGATTGGATTGACACTGAATTCAGAAATTACGTCGATAGCGTACATGGTTGGTCCTTTCAACCGATCTGGTATGAGGCGTGACACCTGCGATCTCTGTCCTTGCCGGCCACAAGCCCCGGAGAATCATTCAAAAAGTACTGCTACAGCTTGCTCTCTTCTATCGCCCTTTCGAATGCTGACACGAGCCCGTCGATATGCTCATCCTCCATAGGCAGCGATAACGCATTCATCGACAGCCCCTGGCTCAGAAAATAACCCTGGTTGAGGAGAGAAAGGAAAACGCGGTGCGCCATTGCACCGTCGTTGCCGGCCAGGCTTCGGTAATTCACCAGCGGCTCATCCGTGAAATAGACGCTGAACAGAGAACCGAGCACCACCGCCTGCAGCGGCGTACTGATGCGTGCGCTAAGCGCCTCCAACCCCGCACGCAGTCGTTCCCCCAATCCGTTCAGATGCTCGAACGCACTCGGTGTCAACTGCTGCAATGTGGCAAGACCCGCCGCCATCACCACCGCATGCGCGCTGAATGTGCCGCTCTGGAAGAAGCCGGTCGGCTCGCCGCTGCTGTCGAACAGATCCATGATGTCCGCCCGGCCGCCGAACGCGCCCACCGGGAACCCGCCCCCCACCAACTTTCCGAACGTCGTCAGATCCGGGCTGATACCGTAATGCTCCTGCGCGCCGCCGCGCGCGACGCGAAATGCAACCACCTCGTCGAGAACCAGCAGCACGTCGTTCTGCTCGGTCACCCGGCGCACAGCCTGTATGTAATTCTTGCGCACCGGCAGGATACCTGTCTTGGGATCGAGAATCACACAGGCCAGTTCGTCGCGATGGCGTCGGACCAGCCGCTCCAGCGCCTCCTCATTGTTGAAGGGCAGGACGATCACCTCTGAGGGGGCGTTCGGAGACATGCCGCCTGCCGTCGGCACCGAATAAGGCTCGTCGGCAGGGCCCGCCTTGTCCACCGGCGGCGCAACGCTTACCTCCACCAGGTCATGGCTGCCGTGGTACCCGCCCTCCATCTTGGCAATCTTCGGACGCCCGCTGAACCCGCGCGCCAGCCGGATCGCGTGCAAGGATGCCTCAGTTCCCGAGTTGCAAAAACGGACCTTCTCCAGCGACGCCACGCGACTGCACATCTCCTCCGCCAGCGCCCCTTCCGCACCGGTCGGCGCGCCCAGCGCGATGCCTCTCGTAAGCTGTGCCTCGACCGCCGCATGTACCCCGGCGTTGTTGTGGCCAAGGATCTGACCGGTATGGTGGTTGGCAAAGTCCACCCGTCTCCGTTCGTCAATGTCAAAGAGATAGCAGCCCTCACCCCGCTGCATGGTGATGGGGTAGGGTGCGTAAAAATAGGCGCCCTTCGCCCCGCCCGGCATCGACTTGCGGTCCCTTTCGAACTGCTCTCGCGAGCTCGGAGTTTCCGAGGCGTAGGTTCTCTCTACGGCAGTCGCAGTCTCACCCATTGTCCGTTCCTCACAGTTGTACCAAAGTTTCTAAATCAATTCTATGACTAAGTCGCGCTAAGAGATAGATTCCGAATTCCAGCTTATCACTTCGACAGGGGCTTACTCGAGCCAGTAGCTGAAAACCTCTGCATTCGTCAGACTGATCCGCAATCGGATCGGCCCGTTAGCGGGATCGGGCATCCGGCCATTCTCGCCCCAGACAACCGCTTGCCGAACACTGTCTTCATTCGAGCTGGTCGCGTCCTCCGCACCGTAACCGGGCACAGGTCGGCTGTCGACATCCAGCAGCTCAACTGTAACCGCGCCACTGTCCGCCACCGCGTTGACATAGAGCTGCTCCCCCTCCCATGTGAAAGGCTCGGTCACCAACGAACCACCCTCCTCGCCGGCACCCAGCGAGACAAATCCGTCCCGCCGCAATACGGCGAGACAGATGGCCGCGTAGTCCGGGTCCCACTTCGCAGGAGGCCGCCGGAACTTGACCCCCGTGTAGTAAAACCAGAGCTCGTCGTCGCGGCGCACCGGCGAGGAAGGCCCCAGCATCTGTAGCGTATCGTAAGCGCCTCCCCCCAAAGGAGATGAGTCGATAAACGGCTGGCGTTCGCCTTGCCGCTCCCACGTATACATATCCCGGCTGCTGGCCAGCTGCACATGATGGAAGCCGTCGTGATTGCGGCCGTCAACCGATCGTCCCACGTGGTGGAACATGGACGCGAACCCGATGTAACGGCTCTCGTAGCGGGATATGCTGAAATTATAGACATCCACCCCATGCTCTTCCGGGTGGTTGACCACCGTCTGCTGCAGCGCGGGGTTGGCGAGCCGCCGCGCGATCACCTCGCGCGCCAGCTCCTGGTCTTCGTCATCCGCCTGGAATACCAGCTCCGGTTCGCTCCAATGATCGAAATCCTGGCTGGTGGTTACAGCGTGAGAACGACCCCACTTTCCCCGCACTTTGACAGTAGCTATGTAACGGTGGTCTGCGGCGTCAAAACTGAAATTCGGTTCATCGCCGGACAGGATAGCCGGCGCGTCATGCTTCTTCCATACGATCCCGTCCGCAGATACCCCAAAGATGATCGAGAGATCGGGCTCCATGATGAAGCTGATCGCCTTGAAGCGGCGGTTCGGGTCCGGATCGCTGGCGTCATAGATCACACCCAGCACTTCCGATGTGCGTGTCTCGTCCAGTGGGATGGCAACATGATTGTTGTCACGTGATCCCTCGTACTCCAGCTGCCCAATTGTTGGCTGGTACCAGTGCAACCCATCCCGGCTCTCGTGGTAGGAGGAGCGCCCATGGTTCCAGTCCAACTTTGCCCCGATAGTCCAGAATTTCCACAGTTCCGCCTCGGCATCCCACACCGGCGCCGTCCGCGTCTGAGGCCGGTAGATGGGACCGCCGTCAGAACCAAGAACCGCCATGTGTGGGTCCACACGAATGACCCCGCCCTTCTTATTGGGCTGGTGCAGGGTCCTTTCCAAGCCGTCGATTCGGGCAATGTCCGCGTCGTCGAAAAATAGCTGCCTCTCCATGCGCGCGAACTTGCGATTCGAGTCAGTTGCCATTTCGCTCTCCCTCTATTCGAGCCAGTAACTGTAAAGACGCGCTTTCCGTAACCAGATTCGCAACGTCACTGGACTTTCACTATCAGCGGGCATGAACTCCTTTTCGCCCCACGCCACTGGCTGGCGAGCGTCGTCCGCCGTCAGAGGTATGGAATTGCCCCGCTCGTACCCTTCTAACGGCTGACCTTCTGAACCGATAAGCTCGCACCGGACCTCCCCGGCCTCCGCCTCGGCATTTAGATAGAGCCGCTCCCCCTCCCAGCGAAACGGCGCCGTCGTGACAGCGCCGCCATCTTCATCGGCATCCAGCGAAACAAAGCCATCTCGACGCATGGTAGCCAGACAGATGGCCGCCCGCTCAGGACTGACTTTAGGTGGTTGCCAGCGATGCCGGATTCCGGAATAGTAGAACCAGAGTTGGTCGCCCCTCACAACCGGAAAGGAGGGTCCCAGAATCTGCATCGTGTCATACGCCCCGCTCCCAAGAGGAGACGGCCCGATAAAGGGCGCCCGTTGCCCGAGTCGCCGCCAGCTGCGCATGTCCCGGCTGCATGTCATCTGGACGTGATGAAAGCCGTCATGGTTGCGGTCATTCCACGCCCGCCCCGTATGGTAGAACATGGAAGCAAAACCAATGTATCGGCTCTCGTAACGAGAAATGGCGAAGTTGTAGACGTCAACCCCGTGCTCCTCCGGGTGGTTGAACACTGGCTGCTGCAGCGTCGGATCGGCCAATCGGTCAGCGATAATCCGCCGCGCCTGCTCCTGATCCTCTTCGTCCGCATGAAACACCAGCTCCGGTTCGCTCCAACTCTCAAAATCCTCGCTGACCGTCAGTGCATGGGACCGGCCGAACGGACCTGGGACCTTCACAGTGGCGATAAAGAGGTGTCTGTCCTCATCGAAGCTAAAATTCGGCTCGTCGCCCGATGCAATCGGCGGGATCTCTACCCGCGTCCAATGGATACCGTCCGGAGAAGTAGCGAACAGGATCGCCAGCTCTGGCGCCATCGTGAAGCTCAATGCCTTGTATCTCCGGCTCGGGTCCGGGTCGCTCCTGTCATAGACGGCCCCCAGAATCTCGGCCGTGCATCCGTCACCCATCGGAATGTAGACGAGATTGTTCTCGCGCGTTCCCAGGTACTCCGCCTCCCTCAAAATGGGCTGATACCAGTGGAGGCCGTCCCGGCTCTCGTGATAGCCCGACAATCCTGCTATGCCGTGCAACTCTTCCGGCGTAATGCAGATTGTCCACAGCTTCCACACTCGCGCCTCCGGGTCCCACACCGGCGCACACCGTATCTCCGGGTTGCCGCCGAGAGCGGGCTCGCGCCGGATGACCGCGCCCCGCTTCTGCGGCTGGTGGAACACGCGACGCAGTCCGTTAACGCTCGCGATATCGTCGTCATCTAGGAAGAGTTGTCGTTCTCCCGCTGGAAACTGCCTGCATTTGTCGCCGGTCATCGCTCATTTCCATGCGGGATGAAGATACTTTGCAAGAGGGAGGAATGGTCTGATAGGGGAGTCCATCGAATGCGCAGACCTGGTCCCCTGTGGGGTTAGTCCAGATGCTGGCGCGGGTCGAATGCGTCGCGCAAGGCGTCGCCAAAAAAGTTCATCGACAACACCGCGAAGGCAATCGCCGTCGCCGAAGGCAGCCAGCGCCAGGGCATGTTCTCCAGAATCGGGAGTTGCAGAGCGGTCGTCAATGTCTGCCCCCAACTCGGCGTCGGCTGCTGTACGCCCAGTCCAAGAAAACTCAGACTCGACTCTGTCAGAATAGCGCCTGCCAGTCCCAGAGTGGCGGCCACCACCACCGGCCCGACAACGTTGGGCAGAATGTGACGAAAGATGATCCGCCGCGTCGGGACGCCAACCGCAACCGCGGCGATTACGAAGTCCTGGCCGCGCAGGCTCAGAAACTGGCCGCGTATCAGGCGCGTCATGCCGGGCCAGCCAAAGATGCCGATGATCACCATGATATTGAAGATGTTAGGGGGCAGCACCGAAGCCACTGTAATGATCAACAGAAACGTGGGGAAACACATGATGATGTCGGTGAAACGCATGATGACGTTGTCGACGTGGCCCCCAGCATATCCCGAGATGCTGCCCAAAATGAGTGCAATCGAAGTATAGATGCCCACTGCCACAAGACCGACCGAGAGCGAGACGCGGGCGCCGAAGACCAGGCGGGCCCATACGTCCCTTCCTATGGCGTCCGTCCCGAGGATGTGCTCGGCGCTGGGCGGCTTGTTCTTCATCTTCAGATCCATGGCCGCCGGGTCGATTCCGGCCAGCAGGGGCGCGAAGATCGCGGCAATCACCAGGAGCACCAGCATGACCAGACCGACCATCCCCAGCTTGTGCCGGAACAGTCGGCGCCAGAATCGCTGCTGTACCGAGTCCCTCTGGGGCGCGTCCAGCGTATCAGAAAGTTCAGAAGCGGTCATCGCCCAATCTCTCCGATTTTGATCGCACTTCCCCAGGACAATGACGACAGAAAAGAAGGGATATCATGGGATTCTCAGCTAGTCCGCGCATCGCCGTCGGGCCTCATCTTACTCGTAGCGGATTCGAGGATCGGCAAACGCATAAGTAATGTCGGCCAGCAGGTTGCTCAGCAGAACAACGAGCGCAACCATGAAGTTCACGCCCATGATGACCGGATAGTCGCGTGAGTAAATGGCAGTCAGGCTGTATGTTCCCATTCCTGGCCACGCAAATATGCTCTCTATGATGACAGTACCGCCAATTAAGAAAGGGATGTCCAGGCTTACTATCGTTATCAGGGGGATGAGCGCATTGCGCAGGGCGTGTCCCAGGAGGACAGCCTTTTCTGCCAGCCCCTTGGCGCGTGCGACCGTAATGTAATCCTGGCGAATCACGTCAAGCAGGCTACTGCGCGAATAGCGCATGAAGCCTGCCATACTTCCCAACCCCAGCACCAGCGCCGGCAGAAACATGTGGTGAATGCGCGTCAGAATCGACGCCTCTTCGCCATAGTCTGTAATGCCGGAGGTAGGAAAGAGACTTATCTTCAATGAAAACAGAAAAATCGCTCCGATCGCAAAAACGAAGCCGGGTGTCGATATCCAGATGAAGCCAAGCAGCGTCAGCGTCTGGTCTATCCAGGTGTACTGCTTTACCGCAGAAAGAATCCCAAGGGCCGCGCCAAAAGCGATGCCAAACAAGAGCGAAGTCGCGGTGAGTTGAAGCGTTGCCGGCATCCTTTGCAGGATTTCGTCCCGCACTGGCGCTCCCGATATGAGCGATTTCCCCATATTGCCCTTCGCCAACTCGCGCAACCAGATCAAGTAGCGTGTGTGGGGTGGTTTATTGAGGCCGTAGTTCTCTCGCATCGACTCCAGCTGTTCAGGCGTGTAGTTGACGACCGCCAAAGGTGGAATCAATGCGTCGACAAAGTCGCCTGGCATCAGCTCGGTGAATATGAAAGTCACCATTGTCAGCCCCAAGAGGATGGGTGCTGAGATCGCCAGACGGCGCAAGATGTAGGTTCGCAAGGATATGATCTCACTACTGGAGGACAGAGAAGGAGGAGCAGAGAGGCAGTTCCCTGCCTCTCAACTCTCCGTTTACTCTCCTCAAACTCGTTATCCCGTAACAGCCCAGTTGACCGCGTTGGCGTAGCCGTTACTCCACGGATAGTAGCGGTTCCACAGGGCGTCCTCGTTAAAGCCCTGTACACGCTTGTTGACCGCCACCGGACCGATGAACTGAAGGAAGGGCATCATCGGCAGCTCATCGTTTAGGCGCCTCTGGATCTCTTCATGAATCGCCATGCGCTCTTCAAGGTCGACCGTGGTCGCCGTCTGATTGAAAAGCGCCTGTGCGTCCGGGTCGCCCCACGGCGTGCGGCAGCGTTCCGCATCGGTGAAGAAGGAGTTGTACTGCTCGGGGAAGGAGAAGCCCCAACCCTGGTAGTACATCTCAAAGTCACATGCACTCTGTGTCTCTACGGCAGAAGTGCCTTCCAGGTACTGGAGTTGTGTCTCCACGCCGACAGCCGCCAGATTCTGCTGGATGGCGGCCATAATGTCCTGATGGAGAGCGTCGCTGTAGTACCAGTTGACGCGCAGCACGTTGCTCGGGTCCCAGTTGCCATCGGCTTCGGCCGCAGCCAGCAGCTCTTTGGCTTTCTCGGGATTGTACTCGTACTGGTTGAGGCCGTCAGCCAGCCACGGGCGCATCTCCATGTAGGAGTTGTAGGGCGTGCACAGGCCGGAATAGAGACCCTCGCAGATCCCCTCGCGGTCAATGGCGTATGCCAGGGCTTGGCGAACGCGCTTGTCTGAAAGAATCGGTGACTCGTAGTTCAGGAGGAAGACGCGAATGTAGTTGCGGTTGACCAGATGGACATTTACGTTTTCCAGTTCGAGGGACTGCTCGTAGAAGTCCTGCGGTACGTTCCATACATCCAGTTCGCCCTTCTGCAAAGCAATGAACTGGGTGTCAGCCGCACCGAAGTTCTTGAAGATGATGCGCTCAAGCTTGGGTGCGCCCCCGTAATAGTCATCGTTGCGGACCAGCTCGACGAACTGGTCCCGCTCCGCCCGGACGAACTTGAACGGGCCGGAACCGATGTTCAGTTCCGGTGTGTACCAGGCCGGCGCGTGGTGTTCTACGATATCTGCTGGCACAACGTCATTGAAGATGTGCGCCGGCAGAATCTGGAGGTCAGTTGTTGCTGACAGATGCCAGCCGACATTTGTCTCCTCCAGCTCGAAGACGACGTTGAAGTCGTCCGTCGCGTAAACGCCAGGCAACTCGTCGGTTACGCCGTCATAGTAGTCCTGGCCACCCTTTAGGGCACTGATCCAGCGGCGGGGGTTGATGTTGGTATCCTGGTTCAGGATGAACCGGACCGTCTCGACAACATCATTCGCCGTGACCGGCTCGCCGTCATGCCACTTGGCGTCTTCGCGCAGTCTGAACGAGTACACAGTGGCGTCGTCGGATATCTCCCACTCCAGCGCAAGGTCCGGGTGCGTGTCGTTGTTGCGGTCGAGGTCAAACAGCCGGCTGTGGGTCAGCATGGCCGGCGTGTTACTGCTGTAGCCGTACTGGTAGGTCGGTCGGAACGGGCTGAAAGTCCCCCAAGGCGATCCTGTGGAGAAAGTCAGCGTGCCGCCGTCCATTGGGGCAGCTTCTTCGGCCGCCGCCTCAGCTTCAGCCATGGGCGCCGGCTCGTCGCTCGGTACAGCAGCCGGCACACAGGCGGTCAGCATGACACCCGCCGCCGTCGTCGCCGAGACGCTCAGAAAATCACGGCGAGATAGTCTCGTCTTCTTCATAGTTTTGACTCCATTTGGTTCATGAGGCTCGAATGAGAAGTGTTACTGACGATAAGAAAATGCCGAAGTACCATACACTGGGAGTGTGTCAGCCCCCCGATCGCGTGACCTTCGTTTACCCCCTCTCTAATCTGTTCTTAAGCATTTCCGGATTTCCTTTAGTTTGGCCCGCCATGCATGTAGATCGCGTGTGCTGCTCTTCCGACAACTCGAGTCGGGTGCATAGGCGTATTCTTATCTTTATGAAATTGCCGTGGCAGAGCGTCAGCTACCATCTGGTTTAGTACGCCGTCCACGATCAGCACTGGAAGCATTCCACTCTGTTACTGGCTTATAGCCTCTGTGCATCACTGAGCTACCGGCGAGGCTGGCATGGTGGAAGGCTCAACATGGCCAATGTTGGCGGCAGTTTAGCATGTAGATGAAGTCGTGTCAACGAATCACCGATGCTTCATGAGGCTCGGACAACCTGAGGCGTCGACTCAACTCTGATGAGAATCACTGAATTCAATCTGCACTTCCCCCAATCTGATCTCTCCCGTAGGAAGAACGGCTCTGTCTACCTCATAGTCTACCTCCGCCCGTCCAATGTGTGGGCCCCCCGGCTGCGGGCTCAGCGGCACAATCTGCAGAGGATGCAATAGGAGTATGATGTCGATGTCGACATCGCTGAGAACCCTTTCAATATCGCCCCAGCCGTACACGTCCATCAGATCGTGGCGGGCCCCCAGGCAGAGCCACTGCTCCGGGTCGGGCGGCAGCGTGATCGTCTGCTCCGACCACTCCGGTGTCACCTCGAAAGACTGCGAGGTCAGCACAAAGTTGATCGCCCTGTCCCCCACCCGCGACTGGCAATGCAGCCGCAGCTCGGCACCCTGCAAATCAACGTCTCCCTTCAGCCGCAAAGTAAGCCGCGCATTGCGGAAATCACGCGGGTAGCCACCGTCAATAAAGCGGTTTCCGCCCAGGAGAGGAGCATAAGCCCCGCTCGGTTCATCCTGCGGAGCAGTGTGCAGAATGAACAGAAGATGCAGGTAGCCGCCCCCGGGCGGAGCGTGGTTGGAATCGATCCCCCACGGGCTGCGCGAGACCAGCGCCCCGTCTTCGATGACCGCCGGTACCGGCTGGCCGGGTCCCGACCAGGCTATCCATCCCCCCGCCCCATCTTCGAACGTCTCGCGATAGGTCAAGCTGCCCATCTTTCCCAGCCTTTCGGTAGCTACTTGGGGATACCCACGGCGCGGCCTGTCGCCGAAGACGCCTTGGCCGCCTCGATGATCTCCAGCATATGCACGGAATCCTCGATCGGCGCCGGGGCCGGTGCACCCCTCCGCGCAGCGTCGAAGAAATCACGGAAAAGCTCTTCCGCCATGACGCCGCCGTAGACCGGCGAATGCGGTATTGCAAAGCGTTCCTTGCGCACGCCGCCCGTATTCCAGCCGCGCGCTTCACTGAAAAGTGAGTAGGTTGCGGTTTGCTCGACTTCGCTGCCCCCCGAGGTTTCCATTTGGGGTTCAAGATATGGCAGTATCGCGAATCCTTCTGTCCCGCGCATGCCAATGTAGAAGTCGTACGTGGCCCTTCCGCCCAGCAGGTGGTAGCCGGCCTGGAAGGTACCCATGCGGCCGCTCTCGAACTTCAGAATCAGGAACCCAGTATCCTCTACCGCGACTTTCTCCGGGTTGAGGTTGCCTACCATCGCCATTACCTCGACCACTCTCTCCTCCATCAGATAGAGGACAAGATCGAGACAGTGGCAGCCGAGCCAGGAAAGAATGCCGTGTCCCGCCTTCTCCGGATCGAAATAATAGGTAGAGGTGTCCCGGTACCGCAGCAGGCCGTTCAGCATCTTGCCTTCGACCGTCATTACTTCGCCGAGCGCGCCTTTGACCAGCGCACGCTTGAGGCTGAGCGTCATCGGATGATAGCGCCACTGCAGCATGGCCCCGGCAGTGACGCCCTTTTGTCGAGCGAGTTCGGCGACTTTTCGCAAGTCGTCAGACCGGGTCGAAGCCGGTTTGTCGTAGAGGACCGGCAGGCCGGCGTTTACGACCTTTTCCATGATCGGAGGCGCGTGATCGGGGCGTGCGCACATGATCACAGCGTCAAGGTCCGTTCGCTCCAGCAGCGCATCCACGCTGGTATACTTGCCGACCACCCGCCCCGACTCGCCCGCCAGTTCCTCCACGTCGACCAGGTCCGTGGCCGCGCAGACGTGAATTTCCCCGACCTCCTCTAACTGGTCGAGTACGCTGACATGACCGAGTTCATGGCCGTGGGAGGATATCGCCCCCACGACCAGCTGTCTGTCTCTTGACATCGTTCTCTGCCTCAATCGCGTGGCAGCGGCAATTCGATCTTGGCGCTGCCCTTGGTCTGCGAAATCAGGGCCGCCAGCATAATCTCCAGGGACTCCCTGCCCCGGTAGGGGGAGGAGCTGCTGGGGGCGTCGTGCAGTACCATATTGGCCATCTCCTGGACAGCCGGGATCAGATTTGCGCCAAAGGGATCGGCATAGCTCCTCCCCGGTGGCGGCGGCACCTGAACTGGCGTGCCCTCCTTCTCCTCCGTCTTCCAGGCGGTACAGTGCCTGTCCGTAAGCCAGAAGCGGCCGTTCGGCCCTTGCAGATCATACTCAAACAGCTGAGGTGTCAACTTGGCGCTGTTCACGATTCCCCGCACACCATTCGCGAATTCAATGATGATCGTCGAGCCCGGGTCATATTGCGGGTCCTTGCCCCCCTTCCCATCGTATACCGGACCGTAATCCTCAAAGCCCTGCTCGTGCGCGGCGATCACCCAGACCGGCGAAGCATTGGCAAAGAAACAGACACCGTCGATCAAATGCGTGCCGTTGCGGAACAGCATCGAGCGGCGGCCACCCATGTGGGCGACGATTCGCGTCAGCCCGCCGATCTCACCATCCCATACCGCCTTCTTCACGCTCTGGTATGACGGTATCCAGCTGCGCGTGTGGTCCACCGACATCTTTGTCCCATTGGCTTCAATCGTTTCGATAATCCTGTCGGCGTCCTTGATGGTTGTAGTCAGAGGCTTCTCGCAAATAACCCCGCGGATTCCTGCGTTCGAAGCGTCACACACCGGATCCGTGTGCAGGTGGTCCGGCGTCGCTACACTGACAACGTCCAGCCTCTCCTCCGCAAACATCTCATGGTAGTCGGTGTACTGCTTGATGCTGCCGGGGGGAAGTTCGGCCCTCTCGAAAAAGCGCGGAAAGACGTCGGGGTTGATATCGCAAATTGCCACCAGCTCGTACTCTGGCGCCCGCGCATAGGCATATCCGTGAGACCCGCCCAGTCCGCCTCCAATCACGGCCGCGCGCAGCTTTGCTTCTGACATGGTAACTCCTTGTCGTAGTGTGATTTTGCTTGTCGTTGGGGATCTATCCGGCTCTGCAATAAAGGGAGTTCGGCAATGTCGAAGCCAGAGCAGATCTGCTGCCGCTCTTCAATCGGCGCGTCAGATCGAGCGCTTCGCCCTGGGATTAAGTGCGTCGTTTAGGCCGTCGCCCAGGAAATTGATGCCTAGTGTGACGAACGCCAGCGTTATTGCCGGCACGGCCACCAGCCAGGGACGGTATGACCAACTGCCGATATTGGAGGCAATCATGTTGCCCCAACTGGCCTGGGGCGGTTGAACCCCAATGCCCAGGTAGCTGAGCGAAGACTCGAGGACCATCGCACTGGAAAAGCTGAACGTCAAGGTGACGATGACCGGTCCGATGGCATTGGGCAGGAGATGCCGGAGCGCGATCTTCAGTTCCGAGACGCCAACCGACTTGGCAGCCTCTATATATTGTTCCTCGCGCAAGGAGAAAATCTGCCCCCGGATCAAGCGAGCATAGCCGGGCCAGGAGACAAACGCGAGACCCCCGAAAACAACCAGCAGATCCAGCCAGGTTGTATCTGCGAAGAGAGGGAAGCCGGTCGTATCGTATATGTTCTCTGCCCAAGATACGACCGGCTCCTTAATGGATACAGCGATCAGCGCCGCCAGAAGCAAGCCCGGCACGGACATTACGATATCGATGATTCGCCCGGTGATGTTGTCGGCCAGCGCACCGCCGTAACCAGCAATTGCGCCAATAATTACGCCGATGATTACACTGATAAATGTGGTAAAAATCGCGACGAGCGTCGCCGTGCGCGCGCCCCACAACACGCGGCTGAATAGGTCTCTCCCGATCTCATCGGTGCCCAGCCAGTGGTCGGCGCTGGGCATTTTGGCCACATTCAGAAGGTCCTGCTCGGTATAGGTATAGGGAGCAATATAAGGGCCAAAAAGGGCGGCAATCAGAAGCATAATAGTGATAATGAGACCGATTACGGAGAGTCGATTGCGCAGTAGGCGGCCCACCGCATCCTTCCAGAGCGACCGTGTCTGGAGCGCCCCTTCCCCCGCCAGCTCCTCTCCCAAACTTCCGTTAGCTACTGACTCGCTGCTTTCGCTCATCTACTGTAGTTCCTGATAGTTCAACTGTCTATGGCGCCGGGTACCCATGGGACCCGGTGTCCCCGGTGCAAGGATCGCTAGGCTGACTACTCGATCTTGATTCGGGGATCGAGGAAAGGATATACCAGATCAACCAGAAGATTCGTGAGAATAATCATGATGGCGCTGACCATGGTTACGCCCATTATGACCGGATAATCAAAACCCCGAAAACCGGCTTCCGCCACGCCTCCAAACCCTGGGATCGCGAAGATGCTGTCAAGAAAAATGCTGCCAACGATCAAACCCTCGGCAATGAAGCCCAACGTGGTGACAACGGGGATTAGTGCGTTGCGAAGGATGTGGCGAAGAATGATGCGCCACATATGCAGTCCCTTCATCTTGGCAGTGCGAACATAGTCCATCGAAAAGACTTCCAGCACCGCCGCACGCGTCTGGCGGACAACCACAGGCAAAGGACCCAATGCGAGAATGAAGACCGGCAGAATCACCTTCGACTGAAAAAGGCCGTCCCACCCGCGCGGCACTCTCATAATATCGAGCACAAGAACAAAGAGGACCAATAGCAACGGAGCTAGCACGAAGACCGGCACCGTTCTGAAGCCGAGCGTGCCCCCTACAATCGTATAGTCTAACCAGGTATTCTGTCTGAGTGCCGCAAGACAACCCAGGGGGATCCCCAATATGGTTGTGACAACGGCACCGGCCAGACCCAATTGAAATGAAATGGGAAACGTTTTCACGATCATGCGCAGAACATCGCGTTGACCGTTGATAGAGATGCCAAGGTCTCCCTGCGACAGACGCCCAATCCAGCGCGTAAACTGGACCCAGTAGGAGTCGTTCAGGCCGTACTGGTCCCGGATTCTCTCTATGACCTCTTCTCTTGCAAGAGTGTCGAGCGTTCCTTCAAACTGGGTCATCATCATCGCCACCGGATCGAAAGGACTGACCACGGTGAGCGTAAATGTGATGAGCAGCACTGCAATGAAGGTGGGAACAGCCACGGCCAGGCGTTTCAGGGCGTAAACGAACATGTTGGGTATCCTTGGCGACTGCTATCACGACGAGCCATCGCTGCCCAAACTCAAGAGGACAGCGACAGCCCGCTGCAGGTTACACGGTAGTCTATCGTTCTGCTACATACATGTCGAGCAGTGAAATCCAGTTGTTGTCCACGTTCGTGTCAAAACCCTTGATCCAGGGCTTGGTGTTGTACTCGTACAGATCCCAGATCATGGGCAGGAAGTAGTAGTGTCCCAGTATGCGCGACTCGACCTCCTGCACGAAGTCACAGTATTCGGGGTCAGCCGATGAGTAGAGCGCCATCTCGTCCACCAGCGCACCCAGCTCTTCATCCACGATGTTGATCTGTCTGGCCGGGTCGCCCAGTCGCTGATAGAAGCCGTTCATCCACTCGGCCGAATCCGGAATTACAGCACCCGAGCTGCGGCGCAACACCTGTACCTGTTCACCCTCCTGGCCCCATGCATCGATTCGACCGGGACGCATTTCGACATTCGTGATGCCCAGGTTGTTCTTCCACATCTCCATCATGATCTCGGCTGTTCGGATATAGTTGGGCGACTGGCCGTTCGTGGTGATCCGAATCTTGGGCAGGTCTTCAGGTCCTCCGTACTTGGAGGCTGCCAGTTCCTCTTTGGCTAGTTCCGGATTGTAGCCGAAATCCGGCCAGTTGTCTGCCTTGTAACACTGGATTTCCGGCGTGAGATGGGTCTTCATGACCCGGTCGCTGCGCGCCCCTTCCCAGGCCGCGTCGATTGCCAGATCCCAGTCCACCGCATGCACAAGCGCCCGCCGCACGTTGATGTCGTCGAACGGAGGCAGTGACGTATTCAAAGTGTAGAAGAAATTGGTGGCATACGGGATCAAAGTGAAGCTCTCCGGGTTTTCAGCACGAAGAGGCTCGCGAATGTTGGTGAGCCAGTGGGCGATGTCTACCTCGTCGTTCTGCCACATGATGAAGGAGACGTTTTCGTCCGCTGACGCCTGACCGATGATGCGTTCAATATAGGGCTTTCTGTCGCCCCACCACATCGGGTTCTGTTCGACCTCATACTCCTGCGTGTCCGGATCCCAGATCTTCACCTTGAAGGGGCCGTTTACACGCGCCGTGCCGTCCGCGGCCCAGAACTCGCCGCCCTCCAGAATGTCCTCCAATTTGACGATCGCCGTATTGTAGTTCGCCAGCGTGTCGATAATAATCGGCTTCGGGGCAACTAGCTTGATCTCCAGCGTCTTGTCATCCACGACCACCAGCCCCGGAATCTCGTCCGCTTCGCCGTCAACGACCGGCTGGATGCCTTCGATCAACTTGATGGCGCTGTAGTTGAACATACGGCAGCCAATGCATTCAGGACTCACCGCATACTCCCAGTACACCTTCACGTCCTGGGCCGTTACTGCTGACCCATCCGACCAGATGGCGTCGGGATGAATGTGAATCGTGTATGTCAAGCCATCATCACTGACGTCATATCCGGTGGCCAGCCAGGGCTGCGGATTGTGCTCATAGTCTCGCAGGAATAAAGTCATCCAGATATGCGAAACGAATGGCCTGCCAAAACCACCCTCAGAGGCCGGATTCATACGACTGAAGTTGCGTGTCACGTACCGGATTACCTGCTCCTCCGCTGCATCGTCCGGCAACGGCCGCCCGGCCATCTCTTCCCCGTCATCCGCCATGGCGCCGCCCGAGTCCGACGCGGCCGGTCCGGCCGGCGCCGCACAGGCCGTAACTAACAGCGCCAACACCAGCAGCACTGTAGCAAGCAAATACGGCTGCAATCTGCCTTTCATTGGTATCATCCTCCAATTCTCTCCAAGACGAAGCACAATACGCTAGGGCATTGAAGAGGGGTGGAAGCGCCCATTGCCCCCACCCCTCCTTCTGTCAAGTCTGACTTAGTGCTCTGCAATATAGATATCGAGCAACGTGGACCAGTTATTGTCGACGTTGGCATCGAAGTTCTTTACGTGAGGCTGTACAACGTACTCGTACAGGTCCCAGATCATAGGCAGGAAATAGTAGTGGCTGAGCAACCGCTTCTCGGCTGCAGAGACCTTTTCACAGTACTCGGCGCTGTTGGGGTCAAGGGTGGGAAGCTCGGCCATCATCGCGTCCAACTCTTCATCCACTAAGCCAACATCGTGAGGATCCCTGTAATACTTCCACAGACCGGTGATCATCGCGGCGGGGTCGGGTATCGTCGCGCCCCAACTGTTGCGCTGAACGTTTATGAGATCAGCCTCCTGGCCCCAGGCATCGCTCCAGCCCGGCCGGATCTCGACGTCGGTAATGCCCAGAACGTTCTTCCACTGCTCCGCCATAATCTCAGCGGTGCGCAGGTAGTTGGGCGACTGGCCGCCGCTGGAGATGCGGATCTTGGGCAGGTCTTCCGGTCCGCCATACTTCGACGCAGCCAGTTCCTGCTTGGCCAACTCCGGATCATACCCGAAGTCCGGCCAGTTGTCGGCTACGAAGCAGGGCAACTCCGGCGTGAGGTGTGTCTTCATAACGCGCTCGTCGCGGGAGCCTTCATAGGCGGCGCTGATGGCCAGGTCCCAGTCAACCGCATGCAGCAGCGCTCGACGCACGTTGATGTCATCCATCGGCGGCTTGCTGCCATGGATTGCGAAATAGAAGTTGGTGGCGTACGGGATGAGTACGAACAGTTCGGGGCTCTCGGCGCGCAGCGGTTCACGGATATTGGTGAACCAGTGAGCGATGTCGGCCTCCCCATCCTGCCACATAATGTAGGTGATATTCTCGTCGTTGGACCACTGCGCGACGATGCGTTCGATATAAGGCTTCTTGTCCCCCCACCAGTTGGGGTTCTGCACAATCTCATACTCGCGCTCATCCAGGTCCCAGACCTTGATCTGGAAGGGGCCGTTAACGCGCGTATTGGCATCGGCCGCAAACTCGTCGGCGTTCACGTCCTCCATCTTGACAAAACCCGTGTTGTAGTGGGCCATGCTGGCTATGAAGGTCGGGCTGGGGTCCGCGAGAGTGATCTGAAGCGTCTTGTCATCGATGGCAGTCAAGCCCGAAATCGTGTCGGCCTCTCCATCGATGACGGCCTGTGCACCCTCAACCACACCCAGTCGCAGGTAGGTCCAGCAACTGATACAACTGGGGCTGAGCGCCCACGACCAGAAATCGATCGCCTCCTGCGCCACAACCGGGGAGCCGTCCGACCAGGTGGCATCGGGATTGATGTGAATCGTATAGACGGTATTGTCCTCGTTCACTTCCCATTCAGTCGCCAGCCAGGGATGCAAATCGTGGTTGCGGTCCCTCAGGAAGAAGGGCATCCACATGTGCGAAATCCAGGGGCGTCCGAAACCGGATTCTGAGGCCGGGTTGAGACGGCTCAGGTCACGGGTTACGTAACGGATTACCTGCTCCTCCGCGGCGTCGTCGGGAAGCGGTCTGCCTTCCATCGCCTCTCCCTCATCCGCCATGGCCTCGCCGCCGGTGTCAGCCGGTGCGGCAGGCGCGGCACAGGCCGATAAGGCAAGTGCTGCAACCAGGAAAAGTGAGACCAGATAAAATAGTTTCGTTCTGTCTTTCATCGAGTTCTGCCTCCGTTTAGTTGGATCGGCTCGGTAACTACTGCAACAAAACAAAAAGGGGCGAGAACCCGGTGCGGCTCTCACCCCTTTCCATCTACTCTTCAGCCACGTAGATGTCCAACAGGGTAGCCCAGTTGTTGTCCACGTTGGTTCCAAAGTTCTTTATGCGAGGCTTGACGCTGTAACCGTAGGGGTCCCAGATCATCGGAATGATTGGATAGTGACCGAGCATGCGCGCCTCTGTCTCCTGCACCAGGTCGCAGAATGCCGGGTCGTCGCGCGACATCCCCTTTAGGGACTCGATCATCTCGGCAAGCTCAGCGTCATCCGCCATGCTCCCCGCTGCCTCCGGGTTACCGTAATTGGCCCAGTGGCCGGCCAGGAAGTTGGGCGGATCAGGCAGAATTGCCCCCAGGCTCTGGCGGCGAACGTTGACCAGGTCGGCGTCCTGGCCCCAAACATCCAACCAACCGGGGCGAATCTCCACGTTGGTGATGCCCAGGTTGTTCTTCCACTGCTCCACCATGATCTCAGCAGTACGGATGTAGTTCGGGGACTGGCCGCCCGTGCTGATGCGGATCGTGGGCAGATTCTCCGGACCGCCGTACTTGGAGGCTGCCAGCTCTTCCTTCGCCAGCTCGGGATCAAAGCCAAAGTCGGGCCAGTTGCCCTCTTTGTAACACTGCAGCTCGGGCGTCAGCAGCGTCGACATGAAGCGATCGTCGCGCGTGCCCTCCCAGGCCGCCGAAATCGCTGGCCGCCAGTCAACAGCGTGTACCAGCGCACGCCGCACGTTGAGGTCGTCTATCGGTTCCACGCCGGCCCAGAACGTGTAGAACAGGTTGGTGGCGTAGGGAATCACTGTGAACGTCCCCTCCTCCAACTGCTCGCGCACATTGGTCAGGAAGAAGGCGATATCCACCTCATCGTTCTGCCACATGATGAAAGAGATATTTTCGTCAGCTGAAGGGGTGGCGATGATGCGCTCGATGAACGGCTTCTTGTCTCCCCACCAGTTGGGATTCTGAACGATCTCAAACTTCTGCTCGTCGACGTCCCAATCCTGCAACATGAAGGGACCGTTGACGCGCGTCTCAGACGTCGCCGAGAAGTCCTCCCCAGTGATGTCTTCGACCTTGACGAAGCCGGTGTCAAACAGTGCCACCCGCTGCGGGAACAGAGGGTCGGGTCCAACCAGCCGGACCTCCAACGTCTTGTCATCCACCGCCACGACGCCGGATACCTCGTCGGCCTCACCGTCGATCACTGCCTGCGCACCCTCGATCAGGTCAAAACCCGTAAACCGGGAGAGGTAGCAACCAACGCATTTGGCGGGATGCAGTCCATACTCCCAGTAGGCCTTGGCCTCCTGCGCGGTCACGGGCGAGCCGTCATTCCACACCGCGTCCGGATGGATATGAATCGTGTAGACGCTCTGATCTTCGTTGGCGTCAATCCCCGTAGCCAGCCAGGGTGACAGATTGTGCTCCGCATCGCGGATGAAGAAGGGCATGAACATGTGGGAAATAATGAAACGCCCGAACCCACCCTCAGCCGCAGGGTTCAGCCTCCCGAAGCCGCGCGCGACGTAGCGAATGACCTGCTCTTCCGCTGCGTCATCCGGCAACGGACGGCCCATCATTTCGCCCTCTTCGGCCATGGCCGCCCCTGAATCGGCGGGAGCCGGTGCCGCCGGGGCCGCGCATGCGCCCAGAACAACCGTTACCAAGAGAAGCGCAGATATTGCGAATCGGAGATGCAATTGTCTCATGTGTGTTTCCCCTTATGAAGTTGATGGAACTGTGGTTGACTTCGCCCCCATTTGGGGGCAACGGTGGACTGGACAGAATTGGCTTGTGCAAGCCGTCTGTCTCGCTGACTTTCGCTTTCCCAGGAAAATGGGCTCTTTTGCGCCAATCAGGTCCGCCATCGGGTGAGCGCCAGCGAAGTTTCGCACGGCTGCGCGCGTGCCATTGTGGGCGGCCCGTGCGGACGCCGCAACTATGCCAAACTGTTGCCGTTTTGTCAAAGTAGAGATGCCGCGGGGTACATCCTGAATTAGGGGCGAACTTTCCTAAACCTCAGATAGTAACAGAGCCGTTTCCAGTCCGCCATCAACTCCATGCCAAGGAAAATGCCTACTCTGACCACTGCCCACTGCAGTTGGGCGGTCGGGCCTATTCGGCCCTCCCTTGTGCGGGGGCTCCGCCCCCGCAACGCCCCCTCTCCTACAACATGCCTCATCGACCGGGTGTCGACATTGGTGACAAATGCCTAATCGAAGGTATCTAACCAGGCCACGTCCCGCCAGTCCCACCAAATCACCGTAGGTGCCTGCCCTGTGCTTGCCCTGCATCCCTCCAGAATCCGGTGAGCAACGCCAACCACCGCCCGCACGAATTCCCGCCAGACTGTTTCCACGCCAAACCTGGGATGTACCCCAGCTGCGGCTCGCTGCCAATTTAGTGGCGGCGCCGAAACGCTTCGGCCTGCACTACGGTCGTCGCTAGGTAGTCTTCCGTTTCCTCTTTGGTGAATCGACCCGGCGAGAAAGAGGAGATATCGACACTCGGCGAATCACCGGCCGCTAACTCTGCCAGCAGCAACCCTGCCACCGGGCTGTAGGCAAACCCACCGGAATGAAAGGCGGCCCCCACCACCAGCCCAGGCAATTCAGGCAGATGCCCCAGGACGGGCTCACTGTCCAGAGAGAAGGATATCAACCCGACTTGCTCGGTCTCCCAGCGGGTTGCGGCCAGTTTTGGCACAAGGGGCGTCAGATTCTCAGAAAGCTGACTCCGCAGATTCCTCGGAGCCGAAAGGCCCGCCATATGGAATGAAGGACCGTCGACGCTCTCCTCCTCCCTGTCTTCGGTCTCCCCTCCCGCCAGAATACGGAAGTCCGTTGTACCCAGGCGCGCCGGCCGGATATAGCCTCCATAAGGGTTGGCGTTGATTGCCGGAATCGATGCCCTTTCTGGCAGCTTCGAAGAAACGTACCGCTGGTGGACAAAGGACTTGATCGGCAGCCGCACACCGCAGCCTTCCATGAACGCTGCGGTCCAGGCGTGGACCGTACAGACCACCACATCCGCCTCCAGCACACCCAGCCCCGTCTGCACACCAACCACGCGCCCATTGTCGATCTGCAGACCGTCGACGCGCGCATTCTCTCGAATCTCGACACCAAGATCGCGGCAGCGCCTGGCCAGCGCTGGCACGAACTCATGCGGCTCACTATAGCCGCCCACAGCGTCATGCAGCCCGATCAGATCGGCCTCGGGCGTCAGATCGGGCCAGCGCCGCCGCATCTGCGCCGCGTCGAGGATCTCGTATCCAAACCCGAGGCGGTCGTACAAGGGGAGCAGCTCCTCACGCTCCCCCCACGACGCCGGGTCGAACAGATTCAGGCACCCAACGTCCTGGAAACAGTAGCCGTACCGTTCCAGGTCTGCGCTCAACTCCTGGTACAGACGCAGGCTGATCATGCGCGCCAGCACGCCCGTCTCCGACCATAGCAGCCCTGTGATGATGCCGCCTGCGCGGCTGCTGGAACCGTCGCCAACCTGACCCTTCTCCAACAGCGTCACCTTGCCAGCCTGCATGCGCGTCAACTGGTAGGCGGCATTCAGGCCAATCGCGCCGCCGCCGATAACGATGAATCTGGGCATGATTTCTGTTCTGACTTTCTCTTGTGGAATGGATTCAGTGGGCAGTACCGCACCTCAAACTGCGCCACAGAGTATCACGCCTTGACCCTCCTGCCAACCGAGCTTTCTCCGACCGTCCTGGCCACCTACTGAACTTTGCCACTGTAAGAGTGACCGTCCAGGAATTGTCAGGAACTCATGGTATCCGTACAATAAAGAGAGCCTGTTCTGCTCGCAAACTGACCGGAAACCTTTAACCTTTTTCGGAAAAGCAAGAAAGGCAGGAAATTGAGCGAGTTCGTCGTCAGCTCCTCCAGAGTCAGGGTCTGGAGACGGCCGGAAAACCATCCTTTACTGAAACAGACCGATACCGCGCACCCGGCGCTTCAGGGCAAATTGACCGAGAAGTTCCCGCCGTCAATCGCCGAAGGACTGCCCAAAGTCCTCAGCGAGAACTCCGAAGATGCCCGCACCTGGCACTATTTCAGTCCGCTGCTCAACGACGAGCCGCAGAGGACACGCATACTGACTCAGCTCATTCGGCAGTCATTCTTTGGCTCAGTGCCTCCCCAGGTCTTTAAGGACATTAAGGCGGCAAGGCTGGAGTTCTGGCCAAAGCTACCTCCGCCTCCCAGCCGGCAAAAAGTGGAAGGAGATTCGGAACCGGACCTGATGATCACCCTGGGGAAGAGCGCGGTTGTGCTGGTTGAAGCCAAGTGCCACTCCGGTGTAAGCGAGTTCACAAATTTCGACCGCAACCGCGACCAAGTGATTCGCCTGATCGATGTCGGTTCCTGGTACGCCCGCCAGCACGGCTATAAATGCCTCTGCCTTCTCGTCCTGCAATACGGCGACGCCCTAATCAACGCCGAAAAGATCGTCAGTCGCTATGCCGGCCAACCGGAGGCGATCCAGAAGGCGCTCCCCTACCGGGAAGACCTGTCCGAGGCAGACTTCAACCGGCTCGCGGGCGCACTGGCCTTCGTCCGCTGGCCCGACCCGTTGTTTTGATTTTGAAATTGGGAACGAAAAAAGGGAATTGCAATGGATCTTCGCGTCGGACTCATCGGCTACGGCAACTGGACCCGCATTGCCTACATACCCGCACTGCAACGCGACGGCCGCGCCCAAATCGTCTCCGCAGCCGCACCAAGCGCCACAACGCAGCAGCGCATAGCCTCTGAACTCGGCCCAGACATCTCAATTCACTCAAATGCCGCCAAACTGTTGAGCGGCCCTCCCGTCGACGCCGTCTTCATCGCCGTCTCCGAAGCCGCGCATGAGGAAACACTCTCAGCAGCGCTCGGCGCCGGCGTCCCCACATTCTATGAACCGCCCCTCGCCAACCAGCGCCACCGGATTCGCCCGATGGTCACCAAGTTGCTTAACGCCCCTAAAGTGACCCACGCCGACCTGGAAATCGGGTTCATTCCCGCCTTCATCGAGGCTGCCCGACGAGTACGTGACGGCGCCATAGGCCAACCTCGCACGGCCCGCATCCGTTTGCAGTCAAACTGGGACGCGGACCCCGCGTCCGAACTGAGCACGATCAACCATCTCGCCCCCTGGTACGTGGATGCTCTCAACCGAATCCTCGGCGCAACACCCACTCGCGTACTCGTCCTCGAAGGCGACGGCCTGCCCGGCCGCGCACAGCGCCAATGCCAGGGCCTCTTCGACTACAATGGCGCCTGGGGCACCGTTCAAGTCAATCTCGGAGCGGTCGTCGACCTGGAGACAACCATCGAAGTAAACGGTGACGAGGGCGACCTGGTTGTGGACATCTTCTCCGGCGAACTGCGCCAGCGCACGCGCAGCCAGAGTGACTGGTCGATCGAAAGGGTAGCAGAATCCGAACCGCGCGCCGGCTGGCCCGGCATGAACGAATGCGTCGCCGCGTTTCTCAACGCTGTCACAGGTGAACCGCTTACCGAACCAGCCCCCTCCGCAAGTGGTATCGACACACTCAGAGAATTGCTTGGGACCGCGCCGCTTCCCGCCGACGCAAACTCCGTCGCCCAACTCCACTTGATAGGACTGGCAGCGGAAGCTTCAAAGGATAGCGGCGGCTGGGCGAAGATTGAGGAGATTGACTCCCTGTAAGCAGCGAGTGCCCCGAAGCCCACGAACCCTTAAGCGGTCTTATGGACCGGAAACACTTCAGACGCGATCCGCTCCATCTGATCCTGAATCGCGTCGGCCGTAGGCGTCGTGTTGAAGTCGAAAAGCATGTGCTCAACGCCGGCTTCAGCGTAACGCCCGATGCGGTCGCTGATTTCGGATATCGACCCTCTGAGAATGGACACTTCCGGGTCCGCCTGATCACCTAACTCAGTACGGGCATGGAAAACGACCGTACGCGGCTCCCCGTTCGCCCACGCGCGCAGCTTGGCCACCCCGGCGGTAACTTCCTCAGGTTCGATCTGAATCGGATGCCAACCGCTCGCCTTCGTCGCCGCGCGTCGAATTGCCGCATCGCTCAGCCCGCCTATCGTGTACGGCGGTCCTCCCTTCTGCGCCGGTTTCGGCTCGAACGCGCTCTCCTCGAAATTGATCCATTCTCCCTGGAATGATGGCTCATCCTCGCTCCACAGCACGCGCATTACATCCATCCACTCGTCCATCATGCGCCCGCGCTTACTGAAATCGGTGCGCAGATAGCGGTACTCATCATCCATCCATCCCACGCCAAGCCCCAGGATCAAGCGCCCGTCAGAGTACTGGTCTACCGCCGCCGCCTGCTTGGCCGCCAGGATCGGATCGCGCTGCGGCAGCACCAGTACCGTCGTGCCCAGCGTGATCGTCTCGGTGATCGCCGCCACATAGCCCAACGTGACAAACGTCTCGATCAGGCAGAAATCGCTGAACCGCTTATGGACAAGCACATGATCTGCCGCCCACAGCGAATCGTAACCGGCCTGCTCAGCCGCCCGCGCCACCTGATGGACCGCCTGCGGCGACTTCGCCGGTCCATGGCTGGGAAGAAAGACACCAAATTTCATCGTTGACCTCCTCTTTTCCTTCTGGTTCTCTTCAATTCTCTGGACAATTTGGGTTGGGTTCAGAGGCGCCGCGCCTGCAAGGGAGATGCTGGCCGGTCAAGAGCTTCCAGGGACAGGGATCCCTTGAATGGCCATTTCATGTTCCGGCTTCAGCAGGAAGACATGGGCGTCGCCGGTACGCTTCGCCTCCGCCAGGAGGTATTCGAAGCATGAAGCGCGCACCTCACCACAATCGGGATCGTAGAAGCGGTTATTCAACTCGTGAGGATCGTTTTCCAGATCGTAGAGTTCACATAGATCGGTAAGATTCCAGACTAACTTCCAGCGCCCGTCGGTAACCATTCGCGAAGAGTAGTGCCCCCACGGGTCCCCGTGATACTGCGCGTAGTGCATACTGCGCGGCCACTCCGCCTCTCCCGCAATCAGTGGCAGAAGAGACTGCCCGTGAAGGCTCCGCCCCGACAAACTGTCCTGCTCCTTACCCGTCATCAGGTGCAGGCACGTGGCCGTCAAGTCCATCAGGTGAACAAAAGAACTGTTTCGTGAAGC
Organism: Caldilineaceae bacterium; assembly: GCA_011523365.1. Taxonomy (GTDB): domain Bacteria; phylum Chloroflexota; class Anaerolineae; order Caldilineales; family Caldilineaceae; genus Bin5. The sequence goes on along the minus strand of WTGY01000157.1, from coordinate 30,107 downwards.
GCTGGTCGCCCCGGGCCTCTTCAGAAGCATAGGGATGCGATAGATTTCGTCATACATATACGCGCCCTTATTCATCAGTCCATGTGACCCTGCCATGTCGCCATGATCCGCAGTGAAGATGATAGCGGTATCTTCATAGAGTCCGAACTCCTTGAGCGTTGACACGACCTCGCCCACCATCTCGTCGATCAGCTCTATGTAGGAGAAGCAGCAGGCCAGCAGCTCTTTCAGCTCCTGGTCCTGTTCCTCAGCAGAAAGACCACCGGCATTCGCCTCGTTCAAAAGGCGGATCTTTCTCTGGTTAATCGGTTTTCCCTCATACGTGTCATACCGATTGGGCCATATTTCGATGTCAGCCGGGTCGTAGCGAATTCCCCATTCCTCCGGCACCATCCATGGAAAGTGCGGGCCCGGGAAGGAGCAAGTAGCGAAAAAGGGCCTCGTTGTGTCACGCGTGCGTAGAAATGCCTGCGTGTACCGAGCCGCGACCACATCGGGAAAACCCTCCATCCCCACGTCCAGCGTACCCGCTGTCCCGCGCCCCACGCTTTGAACCAGCGGCGCGATTCTTGTGTTCGGGTGCCAGTGCGAGCTATCCAGAAAAGCGTGGCCTCCTTCGTGTGGCTCGTCGTGCGTATGGTGGAAACGGGAGTCAAACAGGTCCTGCGCCGGCCCAATGTGCCACTTGCCAAACCAGGCCGACTCATATTCGCTCCCGTCGTCGACCCAGTCCTGCAGCATCGTCATGTCCGGCCGCAGGTGTTCGCAGTAGGAATAATGCTGGGTCGAGTTGTTGAACATATGGTGGCCGTGCGGATAGAGGCCGGTGAGCAGGCTGGCGCGGGCCGGCGAGCACAGTGCCAAAGGCGTATATGCTCGTTCGAAGAGGCAGGAGTCGTTGGCCAGGGCGGTTATGTTGGGAGTCCGCACCAGAGTCTCTTGGTAGCAGGTTAACAGATCGATCCGCAGCTGGTCACAGAGAAAGATCAGTACGTTGGGTTTGCTCAGGCTGGCCATACAATTTGCCTTTCACGCGTTCATTGTCGAGTGGGCAAAGGCGGCAACCAAGGAAGCCGTGGCGACCGCACTGGATAAGCCCGCTATCAGACCCGGAGCCTCGCCGTTCCCTGCGCTTCAATTTCGATTTGCGGTTTCAGCAACCGCAGCTGGCCGTCGCCCGTGCGCTGCGCCTCAACTGTCAGAAATTCGAAATAGGTGGCACGCATCGCTTCCAAGCCGGGGTCGTAGAAGCGGTTGTGCAACTCATGGGGGTCATTCTCCAAGTCATACAGTTCGCACAGATCCGTCAGATTCCAGACCAGCTTCCAGCGCCCGTCCGTCACCATTCGCGTCGAATAGTGACCGTACCAGTCGCCGTGATATTCTGCGTAATGCATACTGCGCGGCCAGTCCGCCTCGCCCTCGGCCAGCGGCAGCAGAGACTGACCGTGAAGGCTCCGGCCCGCCAAACTGTCCTGCTCCGTACCCGTCATAAGATGCAGACAGGTGGCTGTCACGTCCATCAGATGAACAAAGGAACTGTTGCGAGATCCGCAGGACGCCCCAGGCCTTTTCAGAAGCAAGGGAATGCGATAGATTTCGTCATACATGTACGCGCCCTTATTCATCAGCCCGTGTGACCCGGCCATGTCGCCGTGGTCAGCTGTGAAAATGATAGCGGTATCTTCATAGAGGCCGAGCTCCTTGAGCGTTGACACGACCTCGCCTACCATCTCGTCGATCAACTCTATGTAAGAGAAGCAGCAGGCCAGCATCTCCTTAAGCTCCTGGTCCTGCTCCTCAGAAGAAAGACCACCCGCGTTCGCCTCGTTCAAAAGCCGTATCTTTCTCTGGTTGATCGGTTTTCCCTCATACGTATCATACCGATTCGGCCACATTTCGATGTCGGCCGGACTATAGCGAATGCCCCATTCCTCCGGAACCATCCAGGGAAAGTGCGGACCCGGGAAGGAACAAATCGCGAAAAAGGGCCTCGTCGTGTCGCGTGAGCGCAGAAACGCCTGCGTGTACCGAGCCGCGACCACGTCGGGAAAACCCTCCATCCCCACGTCCAGCGTGCCCGCGGCGCCGCGCCCCACACTTTGAACAAGGGGGCCTACCTGCCTCTTGTTGTTCCAGTTCGTGGTCTCCAGAAAGACGGGCCCGCCTTCATGAGGCTCGTCGTGCGTGTAGTGAAAACGGGAGTCGAACAGGTCCTGCGCCGGACCGATGTGCCACTTTCCAAACCAGGCCGACTCATAGTCGCTCTCGTCGTCGACCCAGTCCTGAAGCATCGTCACGTCCGGCCGCAGGTGTTGGCAGTAGGAATATCGGGGCGTAGAGTTATTGAACATATGGTGGCCGTGGGGGTACAGGCCGGTCAGCAGGCTGGCGCGGGCAGGCGAGCAGATCGCGCAGGGCGTATACGCCCGTTCGAACAGACAGGAATCCCCGGCCAGCTTCGTGATGTTCGGCGTTCGTGCCAGTGTCTCGCGGTAACAGGTCAACAGATCGAGCCGCAACTGGTCACAAAGGATGATCAGGACGTTGGGTTTGCTCGCGTTGGCCATACAAACTGCCTGTTCCGTATGCATCGTCGAACGAGCGCAGGCTAGCACAAAAAAACAGTGACGGCTGTGCTGAAATTTGCCCTTCGTTGGGATCAGAGGCCGGCCGTTCCCTGTGCCGCAATCTCGACTTGCGGCAGCAGCAGCCGCAACTGCGCGTCGTCCGTGCGTTGCGCCTCCGCCATCAGATTGTCGAAACAGGTGGCGCGCACATCTTCATAATCGGGATCGTAGAAGCAATTGCGTAGCTCGTGGGGATCGTTTTCCAAGTCATACAACTCGCACAGGTCCGTCAGATTCCAGACCAGCTTCCAGCGGCCGTCCGTCACCATCCGCGCCGAGTAGTGACCGTACCAGTCGCCGTGGTACTCAGCGTAGTGCATTGCCCGGCCCCGACTGTCGTTCTCCTGCACGAGAGGAAGCAGTGACTCGCCGTGCAGGTCTTGCCCCATCATGCTCTCCTGTTTATCCCCCGCCATCAAGTGCAGACAGGTCGCGGTCACATCCATCAAATGCACAAACGCGCCGCTGCGCCTGGGTTGGGGCATTCCAGGGCCTTTTACCAACAGGGGAATGCGGTAGATCTCGTCATACATATACGCGCCCTTGCTCATCATGCCATGGGAGCCCGCCATATCCCCGTGATCCGCAGTGAAGACGACTGCTGTCTCCTCATATAGATCCAGTTCCTTGAGCGTTGCCAAAACTTCGCCAACCATCTGGTCGATCAGCTCCAGATAGGAGAAGCAACAGGCCAGCAGCTCCCGCAACTCCCTGTCCTTCGTCTCCTGAGTCTGCCGGGAATCCCCCTCCGGCAGCGGGCGCGCAGCGGACCGCAGGAGTTCTTTCCCTCGAACCTCCTGCATCAGGCGCAACTTCCTCTGGTTGATCGGCTTTCCCTCAAAGTTGTCAAAGCGATTGGGCCACAGTTCGATGTCAGCCGCGTCGTAACGAATGCCCCATTCGTCTGGGACCATCCACGGGCTGTGCGGCCCGGGAAATGAGCAGGTCATGAAAAAGGGCCTCGTCCCGTCGCGGTTGTGCAGGAACTCTTGGGAGTAGCGGGCCGCAACAACATCGGGGAATCCCTCCAGCCCCACATCCAGCGTACCTGCCGTACTCCGCCCGACGCTTTCCACCAGGGGCGCGATGCGCGTGCTGGGATGCCAGTGGGAGCTGGTTAGAAACTCGGGGCCGCCTTCGTAAGGCTTTTGAGTATGATGGAAGCGGGAGTCAAACAGGTCCTGAGCAGGGCCGACGTGCCATTTCCCAAACCAGGCCGACTCGTAGTCGCTCTCCTCGTCAATCCAGTCCTGTATCATTGCGACGCCGGGTCGCAGGTTTTCGCAGTAGGAATAGCGCGGCGTCGAATTGTTAAACATGTGGTGGCTATGAGGGTAGAGCCCCGTTAGCAGGCTGGCGCGCGCAAGCGAGCAGATTGCACAGGGCGTATAGGCCCGTTCGAAAACACAGGAATCCTGCGCCAGGGCCGAGATGTTTGGTGTACGCACAAGCGTCTCCCCATAGCAGGCCAGCAAATCCAAACGCAACTGGTCGCAGAGAAAGATTAGGACATTGGGTCTACTCTCGTCTGCCATGAATTTGCCTTTCTCTTCCATAGGGTCAAGCGCGCACCAGTAGACTCCGAAGGTGGAACAATCCTCGAAACTGTCGACTTACCAGTCTTCCAGAGCCGTCTAACGAGCCCAGGGGAAGGCGCAGGTGGGTCGGTTGGCATAGCGCGCCATCCGAATCTGCAGTCTGCTGCCGCACCCCGGCCCTAGCCGCACGGTGAAGTTGTCGCCATCTAAGGTAGTCGTTTCTCCGTTCTGCGTAACACTCAGGAACTGATGCTCTGCATACGCGCCGCCCTGGACCACGACGGTGCGTGACTTGAGTTGGTCGGTATTGACCAACGTCAGCGTCATCTTATCATCACTCATATTTTCAACCAGCGCGCCAACATCCTCCGGAATGCCGGCCCTCTGCCGCGTCGGACTGAAGTAGCGCACACGACTGTGGAGAGGAAAGCCCAGCCGCTCCGTCGGCAGGCCGCCCAGCATAAGCTCCGTCAGCCGGCTCACCATTGCGGGATTGAAGCCGTTCATGTCGTCTGACATGCGCGTATCCGGCGAGCTGCTGTCTCCGCGCACCTTGCCGATTCTCTCCCGTACCTCTTTCAGATCCTCCAGCAGCGCGGTGACCGGATAATCAGGGTTGTCTCCTTCCAGAAAACGTACCCACTCGTTCTCCTGCACGCGCGGCAAATCCGCTGACCGGTCCATCGACCAGTAGTACACTTCCAGCGCCCCCGTGTTGAACGGCTCCGGCGTGTAGTCATACCAGCCTTCGTCTCCGTACATGTGAGGGTAGAGTGTCTGCCCGCCGCTCGTCTTGCTGTTTGCATTTACATTGTCGATGACGCCGCGCCACGTGTCCACATAACTCTGGTCGCCGGTCATCAGCAACCCGTTTCCGAAGCCGTAGTGAACCCTGTTCAGGAAAAAAGGCCGGTGCGCCAGTTCTCCCGTCTGCGGCACTGTCACCGTAAACCCCCAGCCATAGACGCCGCCGTACCACTTGCCGTCACAGGCGCCCCCAATGCTGCCGTCTAGCCCGATGTTCGTGGGGGTGATGCCTCCATTCGCTTCCGTCCGTTCGCACCATGCATCGATGTAATCGACCAGCCACTCCTTGTACTTGGCGTCCCCGGTCTGCATATAGGCGTTGAAAGCCAGCGTCGTCGTCGACAAATTGAGCGGGTGGTCGCCGACCACGTCGTTATACTCCTCAAAGTGGGCCACCATTTCGGCATAGTTTCTCTCGCCGTGCCCCGGCTTGAAGCGCCCTTCGATTTCAAGCGAATCGCCTGCCCAGTCCAGCCCCGTCGACTTGCGCATCAACGGGCCGCGGCTGCCGTTAAACATGCTGCGAATGACCTTGTGCTCCGGGTCATAATTGTGGGCCTGCGGATCGGTGCCCATATAGAAGCCGGCAAAGCGTTCCATCCGCTGCCGCGCCAGGTGGTCATACGGGTCCGACAGCGGCTGCAGGAAGAAAACCGAGAAGCCCTCGCCGTTGTGCATCCAGTCGAACATGACCGGAAACTCTTTGTAATACATCCCGTCGCGGGCAAACGGCACCTCCACCGTCTTGGCCTCGGTGTACTGGCGCAGATGACCCTCCCAGCCCTTCTTATAGAGCTCCAGAACACGGTCGGACGCACCCAGCGCGTGCAGCATGGTCCATCCCGCCAGATTCTCGGCTGCGTCATCCGGTCCGTCATCGCCGCCCCAGCGGGGAACGCAAAGAAGATAGCCGCGCTCATCAAAATAACGGGCATAGAACTCCTCGACGGCCTCTGTCTGGCTTCGGATCAGTTCCCACTGCAGCAGCGCCCAATAAGGAGGGGGCGTCGGCGTGTTGATCGAAATAATAGGCGTGCGGTTGCTTGTCTCTGACATGGTTCGTTCAATCTTCCTCTCTAGCTGTTTAGACCTGAGGTGCAAGGTGGCCCAGTGCGGTAAGAAGCTGTTCGATCTCTGCAGCCGTATTGAATGCGGCAACGCCGATGCGCACGCCGCAGATCTCCGGTCGGTATTTTACGACGATCCGATATTCTTCCAACAAGCGTTCAACCAGCTGCAGACAGCGCTCAGGTGTCCCATCCTGCAGCTGGACTGTCGTAACGCTCGACGAGTGTTCCCACATCGCCGTGCTGGCGACGCGGATCCCGGGTACACTGAGCAAACCGGCTCGCAGCCGCTCAGTCAACGAACGACACTGCTCTTCAATCTTGTTCAGTCCTATTCTCTGCACTGCCTTCAAGCATGCGCCCGCACCGATGCGCAAAGCATAGTTCTGCGTACCCAACTCATTCAGAGCCCCCGCTGCCATCAGACTGCCGTCGGGTCGCCCCCCGGCTCTCGTTGGCAGAGGAAGACTAAAAGGATTGTAGTCCTTCTTGCCCTCGTCGGAAACCACCAGAAATCCGATCCCTGGCGGCCCCATCAGCCATTTGTGGACCGATCCACTGAAAAACTCCGCGCCTATCTCCTTCGCATTGACCCCAAACATACCGACCGACTGCGCCCCATCCACCAGCGTCTTGACCCCCCGCGACCGCGCGAGGCGCGTCGCTTCCATTACCGGCAACCGGCGCCCGTCAATGTTGGAAACATGGCTGATCACCAACAGCCGGTGCGAAGTCGTCAGCATCTTGTCCAATTGTTCCAGGAAGTAAGTTGGCCCTCGGTATGTTCCCTCAAGCGGCTCTGCCGTGGGAATAACCGTTACTTCCACGCCCCGACCCTGCGCAAGTCCCCGCGCCGCCCGGTGCGTGCTGAGATGTTCGACGTCCGTCACCGCCAGCTTATCGCCCGCATGCCAGTCCACGCTCATAATTGCCAGTCGCGAAGCCGTCGTCGTATTGTAGACCCACGCAACATTCGCCGCCGAGACGCCCAACAGATCTGCGACACTTTGACGCGCCTTCTCGGCACGCTCATAAAAGCGGACCCCCGCCTCCTTCACGCGAATCGCGATGATCTCCTCGTTCTCCTCCCGCAGCGCCTCCGCCATGCAACGCTGGACCGACTGCAACACAGGCCCGAACGTACAGCTGTTCAAATAAATGTACTGGCTAGCCAGAGGAATATCGGCGCGCAGCTGGCTGAAGGGGCAACCGTCGGACCCGCCTTGTTCGCTGTCCATTGAAATACCCGTTTGAATGTGGAAGGGGGCTGCTCTTGCTGCTGGGAGGCATTCCGCGTCGCCGCGTCTCGTCCGTCTGCCAAAGACCTACTTTGTTGGGTCCAGTGCATCCTGAAGCCCATCTCCCATCAGCGTGAAAGCGTACATCGCCAGCGCGATCATCAGGCCCGGGAAAAAGGCCAGATACCAGTGCGACTGGATCGCGCTGAGATAGTCATTGAGCATACGCCCCCAGCTGGGAAGCGGCGGGTTTATGCCAATCCCCAGAAAACTCAGGCCGGACTCGCCCAAAATCGCGCCGGGGATGCCCAGCGTCACGCTGACGATTATTGGCGACAAGGTGTTCGGCAACAGATGGCGGATAATGATGCGATAGTTGGGTACGCCAATACAGGTCGCTGCCAGAACATAGTCCTGTTCGCGCAAGGAGAGAAACTGCCCCCGCACTAGGCGCGCAATACCCATCCAGCCGGTGACTGCGAAGACGAAGAGAACGTTGCGAAAGCCCGGCCCCAGAACGCTGATAATCAGAATGCCCAGCAACAGGTTGGGAACCGAGTTGATGATTTCAATGATACGAATGAGTACAAAGTCGACGGCGCCGCCGTACCAGGCCGCGGCCGCCCCGTAAGGAAGGCCGATGGCAAGTGCGATGATATTGCTGATAAAGCCAATCGCCAGCGAGATACGCGCCCCGTAGATGACACGTGTCAGAATGTCGCGACCGAATGGGTCGGTGCCCATCGGATGTTCAAGCGAGGGAAAGAGCCATGTCTTATCGTACTGCTGGTTGTCATAGCCCTCCGGCGCAAGCACGTTGGCGAACAGGGCCAGGAATATCAGAAGTACGACGAAAGACAGGGAAACCATGGCCAGCAGATTGCGTGAAAATCGTCTCGCCGCGTCCCCCCACAGGTTTCGAGGCTTAGAGTTCAGATCGTGGGCCAGCGCGGCGGCTTTCGCGGCGGCGCTGGGCTGGTCACCATTCTGCTTCGCTGGAGAGGTGGAAATGGTAAATCTCCTTGGCGCCTATTCCGACCTCAGGCGCGTCTTACATGGTGCCGCCGACACGTATGCGCGGATCGACAACGCCGTAGAGCAGGTCGGTGACGAGGTAGGCAATGGCAATGGCAAAGGTCCAAAGCAGGATCAGCGCCATGATCACCGGATAATCCCGGTTATAGAGGGCCAGTGTAATCTGACCGCCAATGCCCGGTATGCGAAAGATCGCTTCAATGAAAAATGACCCCAGGAGCAGGTTTACTACCATCGGCCCCAACAGTGTGACGAGCGGCAATGACGCCGAACGGAAGGCGTGCCGCATCACGACCGCGCTCTCTCGCAGCCCTTTCGCCCGGGCCGTACGCACGTACTCCGCCTGCATCGCGTCCACCATGCTGGCCCGCGTGAAGCGCGCCATGCCTCCGATCTGGCCGACCGCATAGACGAAAGTGGGCAGGATCCACTGCTTAGGTTCCCCCCATCCACCCGACGGCAGCCACTTCAAAATCACCGCGAAAATGATGATACTCATAATCGCGATAACAAAGACGGGAGTGACAAAAGTGGTGATCACAACAACGTTGGTGAGATAGTCCAACCAGGTATTGGGACGCAGCGCGGCCAGGATTCCCAGACCGATGCCGATCGGTATGCCAATCGCCATTGCCGACAGTCCTAGTTGCGCAGTCGCGGGCCAGGAACGGCTGATGAAATCCGTGACCGGCTCCCCATAGCGAAAGGAGATGCCGAAGTCACCTCGCAGTGCTGCCCACATGTAGCGGAAATACTGCACGTATAGCGGTTTGTCGAGGCCGTACTTGGCCATCAGCTTCTCGCGGATGTGTTCAGGGATATCCCGGAACTCGGATGTCGTCGGCATGGCGTCGAACGGGCCGCCCGGAATGGTGTGGATCATGAGAAAGATCATGATCGATACAATAAACAGGACGCCAATGATGCCGGCGAAGCGTCCCAGAACATAGCGCGTCATCCGTGCTTCCGTCCTTGTGGAAGAGTGGGCGAGGAGAATCGAAAAGAGGAGAGGTGAGAGGACCTGCTCCTCCCCCCTCTCCTCGTCACCGAATTACTATTCTTTAATGTAGGCGCTGTCCAGGAGCATCATGTTATAGACGCCAAGGGTCCCGTCGTCTGTGAGGGTCAGCCCTGAGACATAGTCCTTGTACAGAACAGCCTGTACCGGGTTCATTACAAATACGCCGATCGCGTCACGCGCTAGGATCTTGAGAGCCTCGTGGTAGAGGTCGCAGCGTTCAGTCGACATCGCCATCGGGCGGGCCGTGTCGATCAGATTTCGGTACTCTTCGTCGGTCCAGCCGGTGAAGTAAGAAGCAGCGGGATCGTCCCACCAGTCCACGAAGTTGCTCGGATCGATGAAGTCCGCGCCCCAGCGATTGAGGGCGACTTTCAGCTCGCCATTGCGCATCTGGTCGACGTAGAATGCGCGCTCGACGTTCTGCGGCGTGAGCTTGACCCCCAGGTTATCGGCCAGCATACGCTGGATCGCTTCGGCTTCGCGGATGAATTCACCCTCCTTGGTGTAGAGGGTCAGCTCGGGGAAGCCCTCGCCGCCGGGGTAGCCGGCCTGCGCCATCAGATCCGCAGCCAGTTCGGGATCGTAATTCTGGTACGCGATCAACTCGGGGTCGTCATTGCGCTCGCACGGGAAGTCCTTGGGCAGAAAGCCGTGCGCGGGAATGCACGTTCCCCGCATGACGTTGTCGCACAGGGCCGTGCGGTCAACCGCGTGCGCGAACGCCTTACGCACTAGCATGTTGTCGAAGGGCGGTGTGCGCTGGTTCATGTAGATGTAGACGCCGCGGTTCATCACGCTGATATTGGCCTCTTTGCTCAGCTGCGGATCCGCAAGCACCTGTACAAGGTCATCACCGGTCACACCGACCCCGCCGTCGATATCGCCGGCCTGGTACATCTGCAGAAGCGGCGCGCCGACTTCAGGGATGATTACCTGAATCCGTTGTTCAAATGTCGCCGGGTAGCGTCCCGTGTAGTAGGGATTGGGCGTGAAGATCACGTTCTTGCCCCGGTTCCACTCAGCGATGCGGTACGGGCCGTTGCTGGGCGCCGTTGCCGGATCGTTGGCCCAGTCGTCACCATGCTCTTCCACCATGTGGCGGGGAACCGGCGCCGCGTGCCAGTTGATCTTGAACATGTAGTAGGGAATCGGCACCGTGGTTGTGAGCGAGAAGGTGTATTCGTCGATCAGCTCGACACCAAGCTCTTCAACGCCAACCTCTCCCTTGTTGTACGCCTCACCGTTCTCGAGGTCAAACAGGAACCAGGCGTAGACGTTGGCCATCTCCGGATTAAGGTAGCGGCGGAAGCTGTACACCCAGTCCTCGGCCGTGACCGGCGTGCCGTCGCTCCACATGGCGTCCTGCCGCAGATGGAATGTCCACGTTCGGCCATCCTCCGAAAGCTCCCAGCTGTCGGCCGCGGCCGGGTGCCAGTCGCCTTCCGGACCCATCTTGGCCAGCTGCTCGATCGTTGCCTCATAGGCGAAGCCTTCGTACTCATTGCGCATCGTGTCAAAATGCTTGCCTTCAATACCGGCAGAGCGGAACACCTGCTGGTCAAGAGGCGCAGCGTCGTCAGGCAGTGTAACGCCGCCTGTGCTGACAACCTCCATCATTTCCTCTCCGGCCATCTCTGACGCTGGCGCCACCGGCGCACAACCGGCCGCGGTCACCATGATCAGGACTGCCAACAGCGCGATCAATGGGGCAAATCTGTTCATAACTGTAAGTCTCCTCAATGGGTTATGGGTTGGATGGTAATTTGGTTGTTGTCGTTGGGATACATCGAGAAATCGCAGCAAGTATATCTTTTGGGGCTCATCCGGTCAAGAATCTGAGGCCCTCGCGCAGAGTTTCTTCTGTAAGGCGTATACCAACCTCATGTAACGCCCGCAACGCCGGTATTCGGGGAGCGAGAGTCCCTCCTTGGATTGGACGGCCAGGTCAATTCATGGCCCGCAGACCACTGACCAGCCTTTCTGAATCTTCCTCGTTGTTGAATACGTGCGTAGACACGCGAATCATCCTGCCGTCCAACTCCAGCGGCGCGACAAGGACTTTTCTCTCCTTCAAATGTTCCTGTATCTCCGCAGACGTATAGCTTCCAAGACTGAATGTGACGATTCCCGACGACTTCCCGTAGGCCGGCGGTGTATGCAGCTTAAGGCTCGGGACCTCCTGCAGGGCCGCCTTGAGACGGTCCGTGTAGCCGGCGATATAGGAGAACACGTTCTCCCACCCGATCTCCGTCCAAAAGTCGAGCGCCTTGCCAAAACCGATCTGGTCCGCCAGGTTCCGCGTCCCGAACTCGAAACGCTTTGCCTCGTCCAGCAGCGTGAGACCGCCCACCAAATCGAAGTCCTTCTGCGAATGAGACCCGATCCAGCTCGGCTGCACCCAGGGAATCATGTCCCGCCTTACGTAGAAGCCGCCGGTGCCCTGCGGCGCCATTATGTACTTGTGCCCGCTGAAGGCATAGAAGTCGCAGTCCAGCTCGCGCATGTCAACCGGAACGGCACCATAAGCTTGGGCACCGTCCAGCAGCACCGGAACCCCCCGATCATGTGCGATGTCAACCAGCGCCCGCGCCGGCAGCCGCTGGCCCGTTCGCCGGCAGACATGGCTGATCGAAACGACCCGCGTACGCTCATCCAGCAGCCGCTCAAACTGCTCCAGCATCTGCTCCTCATCGTGCACCACCTCCAGAAAACGCAGCTCGATGCCATACCGGTGAACATGGCTGTACCATGTTATTCGATTGCCCGGATGCTCCTTGTCGCTCAAAATGACGTTGTCACCCGATTGCCAGTTGATCCCATTGGCCACGATGTTGATTCCGATCGTCGTGTTCTCGCCCAGCACGATCTCGTCGGCATCAGCGTTCATCGACTGCGCGACCTTTTCACGTGTCGTTTCGAACCCTTCCAGCATTTTTTCGTGGATTCCGGGCGCGGCCCCACCGGCGTTCTGGAACTGCGCCCAGCGGCTCGTCTCCTCGATCACCGGCTCCATCTTCGGCGAAAATCCGCTGCTCTGAAAGTATGCGTATTCCTGCGTTATGGGAGTAAGCCGGCGGACGTCGGACAGTTGCATTTTCTCTTCCTCTATAGCTTCCGCAACACGATTGTGCTTTCGGCGAAGTGATTCTCCGGGCCCTGCAAGTACAGTATCAGGCGGCCATCCTCCGACTCCAGCGGCTGCCGCTCCACCCCGTCCACCTCGACGTGAACGCGGTCGCCCGGCGCATACCCTTGCACCACCAAGCCATGATAGCGGATCACGTATGCCCGAATCGTGAGCTCGCCAGACTCTTGTGCGAAGCTCACGTCGACAAAACGCATACTCTTGCTGTTGGCCTGGGCTACGAAAGGATGTTGGGGGCCGCCGCCTTCCAATCTGACCGAACAGGATGCTCCCGGCGCCATCCGCGGGAAGGTAAAGAAGCGATTCCTGACAATGTGCGCCAGGTAGCGCGCTTCACCATCCGAGCCTTCGCCCCTCTCAAGGCGCAGCGAAGAGTACTCCACCTTCTGCGTAAACTCGACTTCATCGGCAACCGCGCCCGCACCCAGTGCGTCCGGCCCCTCCTGCTCCGGCGCCCCCAGCAGGACAGACGTTTCGACCATGAGCTCTTCGATCGTGCGTCCGGTCGGGTTGTGCGCCTGTATGGATCTTCCTCCGTCGGCAACGCGGAACTGGATATCCTCGTAGTCCTGTAGCCGCTGGTAGATCGCTCTCTGCGTCGCCTGCCAAAAATTGAGACGCTCGGCCTGCCTGATGCCATAACACATCCAGTCAAAGGTCCCGCGGCCGTTATTGTAGCTGGGATCCACTGTGAACAGGGGGTGATACTGCAACTGGTAGACGCCGTCCGCTAGTGCGGTTTCCGGGTCCTGGTCCCTGCTGTTCGAACGTTCGTAAACCGCGTCGATCACGTCAGGCGGTGGGTCGTACTCATGTGTCATGTCCCAGCCGCGCAGCTGTCGGCACTCTTCAGTTGTACTGACCACGCCATGGAAGGGAAACCAGAATCCGGGGCTGGCGATCGTCGGCGAGGTCAGGGTCTGGTAGGTGACCACCATGTCACCTTTCTCCGGATCGGGCGTCCTGTCTCCATACTCGGCCATCAAGTGAAAGTGGAAGGTGCCCAGCCCCAGGAAGTGCGGCACGTTCTGGTAAAGATAGTCCATAGCGTCGATCATTTCCGGATAGACACTGTAACCGCCGTGGCGCCCGCCGGTGTAAAGTCGAACCCCCAGATTTTTCTCGGACTCGGTCACGTGCCGGGCGAGATTTGCCCCCATCATCCACTTGGGCGGACTCTCCTGGATGGCATCGTTGTGCAGACCGATCTCGATGAAAGGGAACTTTGAAATCTCTCGTACCCACTCCTGGTCCATCTCCGTTGTGGTCGCCTCAGGTGAAACGTTGGCATCCAGCAACGTATGCGTGGCTGGAATCAAATGCTCTCCCTGGTAGCGGAGCATCGTCATGTCCAATGACTTGTCCGGGTCGTGGCGGATGTTCATGACCCCGTCGTAGCTGCCAAACGTCCGCAGCCGCGTTCCCCAATGGCCCTCCTGGCCGCAAGCCCAAAGTACGCCGCGCAATTGATAGAGCAATGTCTCGGCCCAGTTGAACGCGTTGAACCAGCGTCGCACCTCCTCAGCATTCAGGTGCGCCTGCCAAACGCCACCCATATATTCAAAGAGTGCGTTGGCAACAAAGAGGCTTTTCTCCGTCTGAACAATGCCGGCGCCTATACGTTGGCGGGTAGCTGTCTCCGGTCCCGACAAGTCCCCACTGATCTCCAGCAGATCAGCAAAAACTGTGGCGCCCGCTGCTGGTTCAGCAATACATGTAGAAAAGCCCCTAAAGCCTGAAATGTACCACTCTTCCCACTTGGCGCGGTCTCCGAAAGGGCTGTCGTTCCGCCACTGCCAGGCTGTATAGCCATCCATCTGCCCCAGTTCCAGGTGCGTCAGGCCGAGCAGTTCAGGCGGCAAATTGGTGGGCCCTGATACGCACAGAAACGTGTCGTCTCTTTCCAGCCAGGAACCGACTGCCTCGATCGCCGCAGACGTCAGGCTGTGTGCACTGGGCAAAAAGAGGAGCGATACCTCGGCCAGGCAGTCGGCAAGCCCTTCATCTTCGATAAAACTGTGTTTGAGGTTGAAGCGGTTTAGGCAGGCTGAGACAGTGCTCGGCGCCAGATAAGCGTACTGCCCCTTGAGCCAGCTCTTCTCTTGACCCCAAGCGTCTTCAAAAGTGTAAACGGCTCCTGCGCGTTGCGCCTCTTCTGCGTTGGCGCGCCGCGTGCGCTCACTCCACAGAATCCCGATGTTGGAAAAGAGTTCGGGTCTTTTGAAAGACACTGATGGGAGCTCCTGTAATGGATTCAACGCCCTTAAGCGTCTGATCGGTGGACGAAACGACCGTATGGTGACGAGTAAGAGGAATTTCAGTTCTGCAGTGTCATCTTAGGGTCAAGCGCGTCGCGCAGCCCGTCGCCCAGAAAGTTTATACACAACAAGGTCACGAAGAGAAACAGTCCGGGAATCAGAGCCAGCCACGGTGCGGTCTCCATGAACTGTTGAGCGCCGATCAGCATCTGCCCCCAGGTCGGTGTCGGCGGCTGCACGCCCAATCCGAGATAGCTGAGACTCGACTCGGCAATAATGGCAAAGCCCAGCGTCAGCGTCGCGTTGACGATGACGGGAGCCAGCGTACTGGGCAGGATATGGCGGAACACAATACGACCGTTGCGGGCCCCGGTCATCCGCGCCGCCTCCACAAAGTCGCGCTGCTTAATTGAAAGGATCGTGCCGCGCACGATGCGCGCCAGCCCCATCCAACTGAACACCGAGAGGATCAGGATGATGCTCCACACTGATCCGCCCCCGTAACGGGAAAGTATGAGCAGCAGAGGTAAGCTGGGAATCGATAGCATTATGTCGGTAAAGCGCATGAGGACGCTGTCAAGATGGCCCCCGAAATACCCGGACGTTGAACCGATTACCACACCAATCAACAGGCTGACCAGCGAAACACTGAATCCCACAAACAGCGAAACGCGACCGCCTACCATGATGCGTAAGGCGATATCCCTTCCCAATTCATCGGTTCCGAAGTAATGCTCCGTAGACGGCGCAATAAGGCGCGACCGCAGATCCGTCTTGGAAAAAGAGTAGGAGGAAAACAGCGGGCCCCCCGTCGAGTAAAGAATGATCAGCCCGAACACGATAAGCGCCACCAGCGCAACGCGGTGACGGCGCAGGCGCTGCCAGACATCCTGCCAGTAAGTGCGGGTCTGCTGTTCTTGGATTAACTCGCTCGCCATGTCAGTCCTTGGTTCCGAAGAACATTACGTGGCCTTCCACTTCTTCTGGCTCAACCAATTTCGCAGAATCCAGACCGTGATCGCTCATGTGTAGACTACTCTTGGGTCAATGAAGGCGTAAAGAATGTCCGCCGCGAGGTTGAAGAGAGCTACAAGGAAGGCGAAGATCAGAAAGACTGCCATGGCAATGTTGAAATCATTATTTATGAGCGAATCGTAGATCAGCCGCCCCATGCCCGGCCACGAAAAGATCGTCTCCGTCAGCACCGCGCCGCTGATCAGGCCGGGTATACTCAACGCAATCAGCGTCACCATGGGAATCAGTGCATTCTTTAGTGCATGTCGGACGACCACTCTGCCCTCCGCCAGGCCTTTGGCGCGGGCTGTTCGCACATAGTCCTCGTGGATTACCTCCAGCATCCCCGACCGCATATACCGCATCCAGCTCGCCATGCTGAACAGGCTGAGCACAATAACCGGCATGATGGAGTAGCGCAGGACGGTAAAGACACCTACGTCCTGTTCCAGCGAGTAATGGCCCCCTGGCGGCAGCAGTTTCAATTGAACGGATAGTAGCAGGATCAGGATCAAGCCAAACCAGAACACCGGCATGGCGATCCCGAAGAAGGACAGAAATGAGAACAGGTAGTCCAGTAGCGAATACTGGCGCAGGGCGGTGTAAACGCCGATGGGGATGGCAACCAGCAGGCTCAGCAAGAGGCTCGAACCGGTCAGCACCAGCGTGTTCACCAGCCGGTCCGGTATGATCGAGAGAACGGGACGATGGTAAATGCGCGAGTAGCCCAGATTACCCTGCACCACCTGCCAAAGCCACCTTCCGTACTGTTCATAGATCGGTCGGTCGTAGCCATACAGCTTCTTGATGTGTTCGACGTGCTCGGGTGATATGTCCGGGTTGCCGGCCAGAAGTAGGTCGAGAGGATCACCCGGAGCCAGCTTCAGCATCCAGAATACGGCCACTGTGATGATCAACACTGTGGGGATCATCTGAAGAAAGCGGCGCAGGATGTACTGGCTCATGGGCGGTAAACTGTGGCGGCATCGTTACCCGACGGACGCATGAGGACACGGTCGCCGGCATCGTGCCAGGAGCAGAGCAGGCGGTGCCAAACCACCTGCCCTGCTCGCGAGATACGAGTTCTACTCCAGTTCCCAGGTCTCTACGTTCCAGCCGACCATGGCCTGGTCCGCAGGCTGGTAGCCTTCCAGTGCGGTGTTCACGGTCGCCACGCGTACGTGCCAGTAGATCGGCAACACGGGCAACTCTTCCGCCCAGATCGCCTGCTGTTCCTGCAACAGCGCGTAGCGCTTTTCCTGGTCCAGTTCGGCGTCGATCATGTCGATCAACTCCTTATTGCGCTCATTCTCTGCCCAGGTGTTGCCCTCCGCGAAGAGCTGGTCCAACTGCGCAGCCGACTCGCCGGGGTACCAGAAGCCGCGGGGCTCGACTCTGGCGTTGAAGACCCAGCGCCAGATCGCGATGCCCTCGAAGTTGGGCGGATCAAACAGTGTCTCGGAGAAAAGTAGCCGCGCCGAAACCGGTTTCACCTCGGTCGTGATGCCAATTTCCTGCCACTGCGCCTGAACCAGCGCTGAAACCTGCTCGCGCGTTCGGTCTCCGGAGATCGTAATAATTGGGATCTCCAATAGGTTGCCGTCGCTGTCCGCCAGCTGACCGTCGGCGTTGGGCGTGTAACCGGCCTCGGCCAGTAGCCGTAGGGCCTCGTCAGGATCGTAGTTATACTGGCGTACGTCCGGGTTGTAGGCGGGATGCGCTGAATTGATCCACGAATGGGCCGGCGGTTGCTGCCCTTTGAACAGGGCTTCGTTAATGCCCTCCCGGTCGATGGCGGTCAGGACGGCCTGACGCACCAGCTTGTCGCTCAGCGGTGGGCGGTTGACCTGAATGGTGGCATGTTCCAGCCACAGCGCCGGCACAAAAATGGGGTCGACCTCTGGGGCCGATTCCATGGCGTTCGCCTGCTCCAGCGAAAGCCAGCCGTCGGTCAAATGCACCTGGCCGCTGGCGACGCTCACTGCCAGACTGTTCAGGTCGGGGATGATGCGGTAAAGGACCTCATCAATTGAAGGCTCTTCACCAACGTTGAAGTGCGGGTTGCGGACCAGGCGGATATGGCTGCCCGGCACCCACTCTTCCAACATGTAAGGGCCGTTTACGACCGGCTTGATGGCAACCTGCTCGATGTTGCCGAAGTTTTCCCATACGTTGCCGCCCTTGGCCTTGGCCTCTTCCCACAGCGGCCGGTAAACATGCTCAGGAATCACGTGCGTGCGCACTTCCTGGTCGGGGAACAGATTGATCCCCTTGTAGTGGAGAATAGCCGTGTAGTCGTCAACAATTTCAATGCTCTCGACCGGGAAACTCTCCGAAAAGTAGATGTAGTTGGGGTCCGAGGTGATCTCGAAAGCCATGGCAAGGTCGTGAACGGTTATCTCCTCGCCGTCGGACCATTTCAGCCCCTGCCTGAACTTGTAGGTCACCTGCATCTTGCCCGCTTCTTCGTCCACGACCCAGGTGCCGTCTGCCTGGCTCGGCAGCGACTCCAGGATTTCGGCGAAGGGCTGGTTATCCCCGCCGAATGCGATCGGCTTGCGCCACATGAACGACATCACGTCCGAGCCCGTGCGCGTCGAGCCCCACATGACAAATACGTTTTCCGGCTCCTGCGAGGTGCCTACGACCAGTACTTTGGGGCCCTCATCTTCCATCATTTCGCCGGCAGGCGCCGCCGCGACACAGCCGACGATGAGCAGGCTGAAGATGAGGATGGCCATCCAAATTGAGTAACGCTTCATGGCATGTTCTCCTGTTGAAAGTGATGTATTGGTTGGTAAGCTGCTGGATATGGAACGACGCGCTCCATAGCGAGGATCAGGTGGAGCGTTCGGTAAGAAAACTTGAGTCGCAGGAGACGGCAGGGGGAATCGTGCGGATTGTAACCCAGGCCCAGTATTCAGGAGAAATCTGGCCGACCTTAAATCGGAACCAAATTGGAGAAGGCTGCGGGTGGAGAAGCATAAACGGGCATTGTTAGGTGAAGGGGAAGTTCAGCGATTGGCTTGGCACTGAAATCGCTCACATCCCCGGCGCCACCTGCAACACCGTCACCCCCATCTCTATCAACCTGTCCCGCTCCTCCTCACTTGACGCCCCCAAACTAACCTGCACCCTACTGTCCTTCATCTGCTCCAGCACATGCCGGATACACTCGTCCACCGTCTTGAACGGACTGTGCGGCAGACTCTCCATACTGAAGCGCAGATCGTTCGGCCCGAACGCCAGCAGGTCGACACCCGGCTTGGCCAGCTTCCCCGCATTGATCACAGCCTCCACCGACTCCAGCTGAAGCGCCAGGAAGCCGTTGCTGTTCCACCAATCGGCATAGGCCAGCCTGTCGACAGACCCCGGGTTCGTCGGCTCCCCAAACGCCGCCAGATTACGCCGCGCCACCCCGCCCGAACTGCGCCGGCCTACCTGGGGATAGTAGAAATACTTGATCGCCTCATCCACCGCCGCCGTATCCTCCACCTCCGGCACCATAATGCCGGTCGGTCCCAGGTCGAGATAGCGACCCACCAGGTAAGTGTGGCGCGTGTGCGGGATGCGCAGCTGCACCGGAATCCCCAACTGTTCCGCGTGACCGCAAAAGTTCTCCAGGTCAATTTCGCAAAACGCTGTATGCTGGCTGTCCACGTAGACAAAGCTATAGTCGCCCTGGGCCAACAGATCTTCCAGTTGGGTTCGGTTGAAATACACCTGCGCGCCCACACCAAAGATCACTTCGCCGCTGTGAATTCGCTCTTTCAGATTGGAAACTTCTGCCATCCCTGTTCCTCCCTCAGAACTCCCTGTCCAACATCCCCACCGGGACCTCGATCAACACCGGCTTACCACTCTCCCCGGCGACCGCTCCCTCCAGTGCCCTTTCCAGCGCATCCGCGTCCTCTGCCAGCACGCCGTGCGCCCCGAAACTCTCCGCCATCGCCACAAAATCGGGATTGTGCAGTCGGGTGCCGAGCACGTGCCCGTCGAACTCCTCCATCTGCGCGCGCAGAACGTTCCCGTAGGCGTTGTCGTTGAATACGACGGCAATTGCGTTTATTCCGTACTGAACAGCCGTAGACAGTTCCTGCGCGTTGTACAGAAACCCGCCGTCCCCTGACAGCGACACGACGACCCGGTCCGGACACCCCACCTTCGCGCCCAAGGCAATCGGGTACGCGCAGCCTAGTGTCCCGTGCGAAGAGCTGGTCAAATACGAATGCGGCCCCTTTGCTCTGAAATAGTTGCGGCTGTAGTATCCCATCTGGTTCATGCCCTGGATAACGATCGCGTCGTCCGGCAGTGCCGCGTGGATCGCCTCCATGAATCCCCACTGCGGCTGCAACTGCCGGGAAGGATCGAAGCGCGCCCCGCTGATTTCCGCGACCTCGGCCCGTACCGCCTCTGCCTTATCTGTTCGCGCCGGTCCGGCAGACGCAACCGCCTGGTTGAGCGCCATCACTGCCGGATAGGCATCGCCTTGGATTGCCACCGCATAATCGCCATCGCCGAACTCCTCCTCGTCAACATCGATACGGATGACCTGCTGACCGTCCCTGCTTGAGTAGTGGCTCGTCCCTATCGCCAGGATCAGATCCCGGCCAGCCAGCCAGTGCCGCAACGGCTGAAAGCGCATCTCAGCCATGCCCAGGGAGAGCGGGTGAAGTTCCGAAATGGTTCCCTTGCCCTGTCTCGTAGTCACGATCGGGATCTGCAGATAGTCGGCCAGTTCAGCCACCAGAGTGGCCGCCTTTGCGCGCATCACGCCCCCGCCCGCCCAAATCACCGGCCGCCGCGCCGACGTAAGCAGCTCCGCCGCCCGCTGGACTGCCCGCGGGTCGGGGTCAACAGAGGCCGCCGAACCGCCCTTCGGCTCGACGAGGCTGACCTCCTCATTCGCTGCAAACACGGCCGGCGGCACCTCGATTCCCACAGGGCGGGGCCGCCCCGAACGCAACTGCACAAATGCCTCCTGTACTAGGAAGGGAATGTCCGCAGGGCGCTTGGCGCGGCCAACCCACTTTGTTAATGGGCCGAGCCAGGCCTCTTCACCGAGCTCTAAACCCTTCTTGCGGTGGTGGTGCCCTCCGCTGACGACCAGTATGGGTGAAGATGTAGCATAGGCAGTGGCGACTCCCGATAGAGCATTGAAGAGCCCAGGCCCTTCAACCACCAGCGCCGCGGCAACCTCCCCGCTGGCACGCGCATAGCCGTCCGCCATGTAGCTCGCGGCCTGTTCATGCCGCACCGCGATATAGCGGACCCTTGGCGTCGTATAGAGCGCATCGATGGCCTCGTACTGCCCAGCGCCGGGCACACCAAATACGACGCGCAGCCCTTCCGCGGCCAGCGACCGCACGAGGGCCTCTCCTCCATTCATTCTCGCCATAAATCAGGTTTCCTGACGGTGTCTTCTCGAATCAACTAGCGTACTTTAGACCCTGTTCGGTCCTCTTGAATGAGGTCTTTAAGGCAGCGCAGGCACTATCTCGTTAGCCAGCGTCTCCATGCAGGCCAGCCACTTCTCCTTGTCGTCCCAGTCGTGCGCAATCATGAGCAGTGTGCCCCAGCCCCCTGTCTCTTCATACAGTTCATGCAGCCGGCGCAAGCACTCCTCCCTGTCGCCGATGATGCACAGCTTTTTCAGCATGTACTCTACCGTGACATCTTCGTCAGACATCTCCGGGTCGTCCTTCAGAACTTCTACCATGTCTGCCGATCCGATCAGCCAGCGCAGATAAGCCATTGATCCAGCCAGCGCGCCGGTGCTGGCCCGCTCCCAGGCAGCTTCAGTAGTCTCGTCAATGAAAATACTGCGCGACACACGCCAGATCTCGCGGTCCGGCTCCGGCCGGCCGGCATTCGCGGCGCCTTGGCAGTAGGTCTGCCAGTGTTCGGCGAGCGTCGAGCCGCTAACCACGTTCGTGCTGATGGGAATGTAGCCCCGCTCGCCCGCCATGTTAGCGGCGCGTGACCGGCCGCGAATTATGCTCATCCCGACAGGCGGATGTGGCTTCTGGTAGGGCTGCAACATCACGCCGATTCCAAGCTCTGGGTTTCCACCTTCGAGCTTGATATGGTAGAAGTCGCCCTTGAAATCAAAGGGCGGATCGGTCTGCCATAGCTTGAGGATCATGTCGATGCTTTCGACCGTCATAAGGCCCTGCGTGCCCGGATCGGGCAGGTCGAAGAGCTCCCAGTCAGTCGGCACACCCCCCTGGCCGAAACCGGCGTTGATGCGTCCGCGTGACAGATGGTCCAGATAGGCCAAACGCACCGCTACATTGACCGGGTGATGCTGCGGCAAGATCGAGACGCCACTGCCGAGCCGAATGTTCTTCGTGCGCGGCAGTACATTGGCAATAAAGACATCATTCGACGGAATCGGTTCCCATGCCAGCGTGTGGTGCTGTCCGATCCAGGCCTCCGTAAATCCCAGCTCGTCCGCACGCACCACAAACTCGATGTCCTCTTCGAATCCCAGCGTGTAGTCCTTTTCCGGCGGATGGAGCGGCATCATGAATGTGCCCAGTTTCATTTTCTTCCTCCCTCTCTCATTGCGTGATCCTTTAGTGCGGCCGCGGACCCCTGCTGTAGGTCGGCTTCAAATCGAGAGCCAGCTCTCGAAACTTCTCGATGCGGTGCAATGTCACCAGGTTCGTGTCATGCTGGTTGAACCCGCCCTGCGACGTGCGCGAGATCACCAGCAGGTCCTCGCCCCGGATCAGCTGCGATGCATAGCTGAACGCTTCAAAAATGCTACTGCTCATCGCCACACAGCCCGCCTGGAACCAGTTCAATGCGTCCAGGCTGTACATCAACATCAGGATGCGCCGCTCGTTACCCGGCGGGCTGGCGAAGCCAGCCGCGCGCAGCGGCTCGCGTTCCTGCCAAGTATCTGTCGGCAGGCAGACCGTCGTCCAGAACAGGTCGCTCTCCTCGTCATGAACAATGTGAAACTTACACTGCGCGCCCGGCATCGGATAGAACTGCACGAAGCGGTATTCCAGCTTCTTCCCGTCATCCTCCAAGCTGCAAACTGAGGCCATGCCCCCCGTTGTATGACCGTCAATGATCGTGCGCAGCAGTACCCGCATCTCCCCCCGCACTTCGATGACGTTGCCCTCGATGAAGCAGTCCTCCACCACCTTGTCCGCCGCACTCGCCTCGTAGCGCCGCTGGCTGAGCACGTCCGGCACACCTGGAAAAGGCACACTGTTGGACATTCGCCACGCCGCCGGATCGAGCAGGTCTCGCGACAGGTCGCCCGCCACCACCAGCGACTCCCACTGGCTCCGGCCAACGGCGTCGTCTCCGACAGGGCAGGTCTCAAACGCCCGGTAAACCTGACCCCGGCGAAAGAGTATGCTCGTGGGTGCGTTGTGATGACGTCCGCCAAACAGTTCCGACAGTTCGCTCCAGCTTTCGCCCCCATCCTCCGACCGGGCAATGACGATCTCCCGGCTCAGTCTGCCGTTTCCGATACAGTAAAGCGTCTCCTCCACGGCAAACAGCGACGGCCAGATGATGTCCAGCACAGCCGTCTTGCGCCAGCTTGCGCCGTCGTCGTCACTCACAAGAATCTCGAGTTGATCGGGGATCTTCTCCACCAGCGGCTGTGGGCGGAACCACTCAAAACTGGCAATAAGACGGCCAGACGGCAACTGCGCCAGGCACGGCGAGCCGGTATACAAGGTCTCAGGTTCGGGAGACTCTGCCAGAATCACATAGTCGCCCGCAAGTATCTTACTCACCTGGTTACCCAAATGGTCTCGTGGAGAAGGAGAGAGATGGGATTGTCGCAGACTCTCAGGGTTGTGCCTGCCGGTGCCGTCTGCCTTCCCAGTGAAGTTGAGTAGCCAGCAGCTTCACGCATGATGCCAACTACATTCGGGTCATACCGCGTGGCATGCGACCCAGTGGCCGGCTTCTACCTCCCGCCACTCAGGCACCTCGTGATCGCACGGCTCAAAGGCAAGTGGACAGCGGGGATGAAAACGACAACCGCTGGGTGGACGGATCGCGCTCGGCACGTTGCCTTGAATGACAGTGTGTTCGCGCTGCCGTTCCTGGCGAGGGTTGGGCACAGGCACCGACAGCAACAGCGCGTTTGTGTAGGGATGCAGGGGGTTGTCAAACAGTTTCTCTTTTGGCGCCATCTCCACCACGCGGCCCAGGTACATCACCGCCACTCTGTCGCTGATATGGCGCACCACCGCCAGATCATGGGCGATAAAAAGATAGGTAAGATGGTACTCTTCCTGCAGGTCCTGGAGTAGATTGATGATCTGCGCCTGAATCGAAACGTCCAGCGCCGAGATCGGTTCGTCGCAGACGATAAACTCCGGCTCACATGCCAGCGCCCGCGCAATGCACACCCGCTGGCGCTGGCCGCCCGAGAATTCGTGCGGGTAGCGAAACGCGAAGGCCGGGTTCAGGCCGACGTCGTCAAGCAGCCTGGCGATCCGTTCCTGTGCCTCCTGGCCCGTCGCCAGCTCGTGCAGCCACAGCGGCTCGCCGATCGCGTTCCCAATCGTCATACGCGGGCTGAGCGTCGAATAGGGGTCCTGGAAGATGATCTGCATCCGCCTGCGCAGCGGGCGCAGCTCCTTGTCCGAAAGACCGGTCACCTCGCTCTCGTCGAAGAACACCTGCCCCGATGTTGGTCGATGCAGTTGCAGCATTGTCAGCCCGGCGGTCGACTTGCCGCATCCCGACTCGCCCACCAGCCCTAATGTCTCGCCCCGCTGTACGTTGAAGGAGACATCGTCCAATGCATGTACCGTCGCCTTGGTTTCCCCGTAGGCGCCTATACGCACCGAAAAATGCTTTGTCAGATTCTCCACCCGAACAAGAGGGGCGCTGTTGCCGTTGTCAGTCTGGCTCATGAATTGGACTTTCGGTCACGTGTCGAAGAGCATGCAGATGGCGTTCCCCTAACTGCTGGCGCCGGCCCCATTTGACTGCACCTCTACCTCACGAATATCAACCCAACAGGCTGCCCGATGTCCCCTGTCACTGGCGTCAGCGACCAGTTCCAGCATCGGATTTTCCGTCCGGCAACGGTCAATGGCATACGGGCAGCGCGTGTGAAAGGGACAATAATCAGGAAGGTCCTCCAGGTCGGGCGGCGATCCGCCGATCGTCGTCAGGCGAGTGCCCGTCTCACCCTCCAGGCTGGGCAACGCCCCCATCAGTCCGACCGTGTAAGGATGACGCGGATCTTCAAACAGCGCGTCAACCGGCGCCTCCTCCACGATGTAGCCGGCATACATGACGATGACCCTGTCTGCGATGCCCGCCACCACACTCAGATCGTGCGTAATCCAGATCACCGCCACGCCCGACCGGTCGCGCAGCTCCTTGACCAGCTCGACGATCTGCGCCTGGATCGTGACGTCCAGCGCCGTCGTCGGCTCATCCGCGATAAGGACCGCCGGTTCGCACGACATCGACATGGCGATCATGACCCGCTGGCGCATGCCGCCTGAGAACTGGTGAGGATATTCGCGCAACCGCGCCTCACCATCTGGTATGCCCACCATCTCCAGGAGTTTCGCGCTGCGGGCCAGCGCCTCGCTCTTGCTCATACCCCGATGATAGATGAGCGGTTCTGCCATCTGTGTGCCGATGTTGATGAACGGGTTGAGCGAGGTCATCGGGTCCTGGAAGATCATGCCGATCTGGCCCCCGCGCACGTCGCGCAGTTGGCGCAGGTCAAGCTGCAGCAGATCTTCGCCCCGCAGCAACACCTGCCCGTTCTCAATGCTGGCAGCAGGCGGCAACAGTCGTACAAGGCTAAGCATCGTAACGCTCTTACCGCAGCCGCTTTCGCCGACAACCCCTAGCGTCTCGCCCTCTTCCAGGCTGAAGGAGACACCGTTGACCGCGTACACGTAGCCCTTACGCACCCTGAATCGGGTCTGTAAACCCTGCACCTCAAGAAGAACGGACATGGTTGCCGTCGTCGTTTCCAGTGATGGTAGTCACGCGAATGTAATCAAAGATCGGAAATTGGGCCGGCCTCCAACCAGGAGTACTAACCGCCCCACTGACGGGGGTTGAGGGCATCGTTGAGGCCGTCGCCAAGCCAGGCAAACGAAACCGTAATTATGGCCATCATCACCGCCGGCCCGGCCAATAGGTGGGGATGCGTCCGGTACATGCGCAGTCCGTCGCTTATCATCTTGCCCCAGCTGGGGATGGGCAACTGTACTCCGACGCCCAAAAAACTGAATGCCGATTCCAGCACCATCGCGCCCCCAAGCCCGGCGCTTACCGCAACAATCAGCGGTCCCATCGCGTTGGGGATCACATAGCGGGTGAGGATTCTTCCCGTCGGCATGCCCAGGGCGCGCGCCGCCAGCACATAGTTGCGGCTGCGAATCGATAGAATCTGCCCCCGGATCAGACGGGCGTAGCCGGGCCACTGGATCAGCGCCAGAGCCCCGAACACCAGCACCAGGTCCACCCACATCGTCTGCCGAAAGAATCCGTTCTTCGTCGCCAGGTACATCTCCTCCATCCACGCTTCAAGCGGCGTCTTGAGCGTCAGGTTGATCACGATTGCCAGCAGCAGCGCCGGCATCGAGCGCGTCACATCGGTCAGCCATACCACCATGAAATCGACCCGCCCGCCCAGGTATCCGGCCAGCGAACCCATGATCAGGCCAACGATCAGGCTTATCGCAGTCGATACCAAACCAACCGAGACTGCGGTGCGCGCCCCATAAAGAATGCGGCTAAGGACGTCCCTTCCCAGCTCGTCGGTGCCCAGCCAGTGTTCGCTCGATGGCGCCGCCAGCCGTGCCGTAAAGTCCTGCGCCAGGAAATCGTATGGCGTCAGGTATGGCCCGAACACGGCGATGAAAAAGAGGAGAACGATCGGGATAATACCGATGACCGCAAGTTTATTGGCCACCAGACGCGCGACAGCGTCCTTCCACAGGTTGGTGCGGCTGGCCTCTACGATATCGACTTCGCTGGCTACTGCAAGATCCTGGGTCGTCATGCTTAGTCAAGAGCCTGTCTGTTCAGTGCGAACTGATTCACAGTGCAATGGGATAGGTTCACCCTTTCCTCAGTTCATCTATTCCTCTACGCCGGTCATGGCTTGGGCCGCACGCGGATCCAATAGCGGATAGGTAATATCAACCGCCAGGTTCAATACCATCACCAGAAGCGCGCCGATTAATGTGATCGCCACGATGACAGGATAGTCTACACCGTAAGTGAAGTCGATCGTCAGACGGCCGAGGCCCGGTATGCCAAATATCTTTTCTACAATAATCGCCCCGTTTACGATTCCGATTAGCATCTGACCCAGAACGGTGACAACCGGCGTCAGCACCGGCCTCAACATGTGGCGGACAATTACCATAAACTCCGGTACGCCTTTCGCCCGCGCCGTTCGTACATAGTCCTCCGACAACACCTCCAATACGCCCGACCGCGTCTGACGGATAATGATTGCAATCGAGCCAAAAACCATAACGAACATGGGCAGGATCGCCTTGGAACTGAAAAGACCATCCCAACCATACGGTGTCGTCTTCATGACGCCCAGCCCCAATACCATAAAGACGATGAGCATCGGCCCCACGACATAGCTGGGAATACCGCTGATAAACAGCGCGGAGCCGAGTATCGAGTTGTCTATCCAATTGTTGTGGTTGAGCCCGGCTATTATACCTAAGGGGATTCCGATAATCGAGACTAGGATCACCGTGGCGATCCCGATCTGGAACGAAACAGGCGCAGTGGCACCCACCATGTCATTGACCGAACGACCTGAAATCACCGACATTCCCAGATCGCCCTGCACCAGATGCCAGGTGTATTCCCCGAACTGCACCAGGAACGGCCGGTCCAGTCCCTTCTCACGGCGGATGGCGTCTAAACGCTGGGCGTCATAGGTCACATCACCCTCTTCGCGCAGAAACATCAGCTTGATCGGATCGCCGGCGCCGAAAAAGGCCATCGCATAGACGGACATCGCCAGCAGAATCAATGCCGGAATCCAGTATACAATGCGCTTCAGGATGTATTGACCCATTGCTCTTCCCTCGCCCTTGGAGTCGGCAACCCAGGCCCGAAACCCTTCTCAGGACATCTGCGCGCCATTTGTGAAGCAGCGCGTCTCTGAAAAACAGCGCGAGCAAAGGCGCCAAATCCTTCTTGACGCCTTTGCCGGCCTATCGTCGCAACCTGCGCGACGGTAAACTTCTACTCATCATGCACGATGTCGATCGTCCACGTCTCCAGGAACTGCGCATCCGCGTTGCGGCGCGTTCCCTTCACCCATGGCATCACGTTGCCCTTGGCCGAGCCGCCGCAGCCAGTGCCGATCGGAATGACCATGTACTGGTCGTGGTACAGGCGCTGGGCCTGCTGCGCCAGCGCGATGCGGTCCGGATCATTGGCGCCTTTGGTGACCGCCTCTTCGATCAGCGCGTCCACCTCAGGATCGTGATAGCCGCCCATGATGTTGCGCGCCAGGTTGGACGAAGAGTGCAGCGAACCGAGCAGCATCAGCGCCGCATCGGGAACGCGCACACCCGCGCCGTCACGGAACAGCGCCGGCGCACCCGGGCCTTCCCAGCTGTCAAACTGCGGGCTCATCTCGATCGCCTCGATGCCAAACAACTGCCGCCACTGCTCGGCCATGTACTGCGCCAGCACCTCCGTGCCGGGGCTGCTTACGCCGGCCATGATCATCTTCGGCACGTCCGCCACATCAGCATAGGCGGACGCGGCCATCGCCTCTTTCGCAGCTTCAGGGTCGTAGGGATGCGGGACAAATTCCGGATCCTGTCCTGGTAGCGCCCGCAAAGGCTCGCCCGTAGGAACCCATCCGCGGCCGTCAGGGCTGGAAAGGTTGAAGATCTGCTCTCTGTCCACCGCCAGGATTAACGCCTTGCGGAAATTGATGTCGCTGGTCGGCTCGATCGTCGGGTTCAGGAAGAAACCGCCAATGCCGGGCGCCAGCCCGCATTCGAAGAAGTCCTCTCCCAGCAGCGCCTGTGACGTGGCGTCATTGGGCGGCCAACCCTGGTCCAGTTCGCCATTGGCCAGCATCGTCGTAACGATCGTTGTATCCTCAATCGACGTAACCGTTAACCGGTCCAGCTTTGGCTCCGCAACCCAGAAATTAGGATTCTTGACAAAGGAGACAACGCCTCTGTTCAAGTCCATCGTGTCCGGCATCAGCGGTCCGCTCGTCACAGGATTGTTCTTCGGGTGCCACCATTCCGCCACCTCGAATCCGTCTTCACCGATTGCCACTGAAGCCTTGACCGGCCCGATCAGGTTGGTCGCAATCTTCTTGTGAAACAGCGGGTCGGAACCCTCAAGCGTTACCTGCACGGTGCTGTCGTCCAGTGCGACCACACCGGGCATCGTCATCGCCTCTCCGTTGAACACGTCCTCAAAGCCAACCACGCCCGTGAGGAACAGGGTAACGCGCTGGTGCGTGGTGGCTGGATGGGCGATCAGGTTCCACGTCGCTACAACATCCTGCGCCGTGATCGCACTGCCATCCGAATAGACCGCATCCGGATCGATCTTGAAGGTCCACTGCGTCATGTCTTCGTTGGGCGTCCACTCGTTGAAGACATAAGGATGCAGTTCGCCATGCTCGTCAATGTACATCGGCCCGGCATTCCAGAACGCCAGGTAATGCATATTCCAGCCGCCGCCACGTAGCGGAGACCAGTCCTGCGCGAAGAACGGAATCGTCGCACGGAAGTGCTTCTCTTCCATCATCTCGTCACCGCTGTCAGCGGCCATCTCTCCCGAATCGGCCGCCGGCGCCGCTGCAGGTGCCGCACAGGCCGAGACGGCAAGGACCATCGCCATCAACGCCATCAGAATGATCCACTTCTTGGGGATCTTGCGTGTCGACAACATCTACGTCTCCTCCTTGAAAGTGCTGTTAAATGAGAAAAGGGAAGGACTGTTTCCAATATGTTCGAACTGTACCGTTAGGGTACAGATCAACAGAAACCTAACGCGCAGGAGGTGCTGAAATCTGTGTTTGAAAGTGGCAAATGGGTCAGGGTCAAGCTGCTCAGCGATGTGATTGGGCGGCACTATAGCACTACATCTAATGCATGTCAAAACGCCAATTTCAACGCGCGTATCCCAAAATAAGGGCGAATTTTCCTATACCTCTGGAGGCACCCAAGCCACTGTCAGTTCCCTTTCCAGTTTCCGCCAGAACAAGCGCCTTCTCTGACCACTGACCACTGACCACTGACCACTGACCACTAACCACTGACCACTGCAGTTCAGGGCGGTCGGGCCTATTCGGCCCTCCCTTGTGCGGGGGCTCCGCCCCCGCAACG
>WTGY01000155.1 GCA_011523365.1 Caldilineaceae bacterium | reverse complement strand
CGATGGCATGAAATCCCTATCTGACCAGCTTCGCCCCAATATTGGGATGCACCCCTGTCAAGACTCCTGTGTCGCGCCCGTCGCGAGGTGTGCTATACTGCATGTCGAAGACTGACGGTTCTTTTTCCGATGGTTTTGGGGCGCAGAAGGGGAAACACGCGCACAATGGGGAAACACGGACCAGACTGATGCCAGCGCAACCAACAGAAACTAAAACTAGACTCGTAACCGCCGCCGAACTTCAGGCAATGGGTGACATCGGACCTTGCGAACTCATTGATGGAGAAATCGTTAGAATGAGTCCAGCAGGTGAGGTACATGGCTACCTTGAATCCAGACTCACGTTCTTCTTGTATAGATTCATTCAGGACGCACAAACCGGTTGGATATCGGGTGGAGAGGTTGGAATTTACATCCGACACAATCCAGACCGGATACGCGGAGCTGATCTCGCCTTCTGGTCTAAGGAGAGACTTCCTGATGGACCATCAACCGGTTTCAGCGAAGTCGCGCCCGACCTGATTGCGGAGATTCTGTCCCCCAACGACCGATGGTCGGAGATGCGCCAGAAGATCGATGACTACTTCTCGGTCGGAGTTGATACACTCTGGATCGTCGACCCTGACGAGGAGACCGTCTTCGTCTACCGTACCGCTTCGCAGCGCATCGCTCTGCGCAGTGGCGACACGCTGGCAGGCACGGGTCCGCTCACTGGTTTCGCCCTTCCCGTTTCTGAGCTCTTCGCCTTCTGATCTCTTGCTTGCCTGCCAACTGATTCACACCTGCCCGCCCCGAACCTCTCCAATCCGCCACACCCTGTCCCCAATCACCGTTTACCAATTCTTGCGCGTCCTCGCAGGTCCCTTCGCTGTCGCGACATTTTGCGTCTTCCGCGCCACGGTCTGAATGATAGTGAATCCCTACTGCAGGGCAATTGCATCTAAATTGGGTTGAGAAATAGGTTAGATGACGTAAGCGATACGATTTGATTCGATTGAGAGTCCTTTCACCAGACAAAGGGGGGACTCATGGCGGAGAAAAAGGGCGTATCACTGGTTGAGCATTTTGAGGATTTGGAAGATCCCCGGGTTGAACGCACAAAGTTTCATCAGTTGAGCGACATCATCGTTATCGCAGTCTGTGCAGTCATATGCGGAGCGGATAACTGGGTCTAGACAGAAGAGTTTGGACACGCCAATCAGGACTGGCTGGAAGCGATGCTGGGACTCCCGAACGGAATCCCATCGCATGACACCTTTGGCCTGGTCTTTGCCAGGCTGGATGCAGAGCAGTTTGAGGCCTGTCTTGTGAGTTGGGTGCAGCATTTACATGTGTTGACGCAGGGACAGCTGCCGGCCATAGATGGGAAGACGGTTCGTCGTCTGCTCAAAGTTCTCTCCCATTAGGATGCGTATGCTCTGCCTACTACTGCAAGCCACTTGACATCACAATTCACAATCAGTATCCTTGTACCCGTACCTCGCCTCGAATAATACGCAATATAGACCTGTCCGGCGCACAAGCCTGCGAAAGGAACTTGCCATGCCTCAGGATATCCGCGAGTTTCGCGTCTCCAACGACGCCTTCGATGATCCCCCCGAACTTCAGCGCCGCCTCGCCGATGAGGGCTATCTCTTCTTCAGACAGCTCCAGGACCCCGACAAAATGAGCGAGCTGCGCCGCGTCATGATGACCAAGATCCAGGAAGTCGGCTGGCTCCTGCCCGATACCGACCCTTACGACGGCATCGCCGACACAACCAGGAATTGCACCGAAGGCGACCGCGAGTACACCGCCGGCTACAGCCAGGTCTACAAGCTGGAGCCCTTCCACCGCTCCGCCCACTGGCCCGAAGTAACGTCCATGATCGAGAAGATCATGGGCCGCCCCATCATGCCCCACCCAAACCAGATCGCCCGCCTCTGGTTCCCCAAATACACCGAACACACCACCCCCATGCACCAGGACTTCGTCCACTTCCAGGGCAACTTTGAGACCTACACCAGCTGGGCCCCTATCGGCGACTGCCCCATCGAGCTCGGCCCCCTCGCCGTCATCCCCGGCTCCCACAAAGTCGGACGCGTTCTCGACCACCATTTCTCCCTCGGCGCCGGCGCCCTGAAAGTCGATGTCGACGCCGAAGAAGAGATAGAACCCGACTGGCACTCGACCGACTTCGAGATCGGCGACACGCTCATCTTCCCCGCTCTCACTATCCACCAGGCTCTGCCCAACTACACCGAGGACCGCCTGCGCCTCTCGCTCGACAACCGCTACCAGGCCGTCGGCGACCTCATCGCCGAGCAGATGCTCACCCCCCACGGCCCCAGCGGCCTAGAATGGGAAGAGGTCTACGCAGACTGGGAATCCGACGAATACCAGTACTACTGGAATGACTTCGACAACCCTGTCGTAGCTCGCGATCTGAGCTTCGGCGAAAAAGGCTTCGCCGAAGCCCTCGAACTGGCCCGCGCCGGCGACGAACACGCCGTAATCGGCTTGAAACGCACCATCAGGTTCGACCCCGATTCAGAAAATGCGCAGGCGGCCAGAGAAGTTCTGGCCGAAGCCGGGGTTGAGACATAGTTTGCCATCTGGCCTCCGCCCATCACTGCCTACCAAATCGGTGGCTGAAAAGACGCTCTGCACGATTTTTTTGAGAGTCATATCGGAACCATCACCAAGAACCTTCAACTCTGAGGAGGTTAATTAGCCCGCTGCTGCTCGCTCTCGATACGGCGCCCACCGGGGCCCGTACGACTTCCTGATCTACCGAATATCATGGACAAGGAGAAGAGGCAGAAAATGACTGGCAAAGGTCCGAGTAGACGAAACTTTCTGAAAGCCTCCGCTGGCGCTATAGGCGTCGGTCTGATGGCAGCCTGCGCCGCCCCAGGCGCCCCCGCCGGAGAAGAGATGGCTGAAGATTCCGGCGGCGAAGCGGCCGCGATGGAAAGGGTGGACGTACACTGTAACCTCGCACAGCTGCAACCCACCGAGTGGACCACCCGCTCTGCCGAACACCCCTTGGTCGGCAACGCAGCACGAATTCTCGCCGAGCGCTTTGAAGAAATCAACCCCGACATCGCCGTCGTCTTCGACGAATCCGGTGATGACGCCTGGCTCACCGCCGCAGTAAGCTCTGGAGAATCCCCCGACCTGATGAGCCGCCTCGACCTCGTTCAACGCGGCTGGTGCGTCCCCATTGACGACTGGCTTGATGCCCCCAGCCGCTACGCAATCCAATACGACACCTGGTCCGAAAGCTTCTATCCTTCCATGATGGAGTCTTTGACCTGGTCTGATGGCCTCGACTACTGTGCCCCCATCCGCGCCATCTGGCCCTACCTCGAAGTCGGACTCGCCTGCAACATGGAGATCTTCAACGAGCACGGACTCTCGCCGCCTGCCACCTGGACCGAACAGATGGAGGTCTCCCAGGCCCTCAAACAAGCCGGCCTTGGCCTCTCTCCCTGGCCCCGCGAAGGCGAGACCGGCAACTGCTGGCCCCTTGCCCTCCAAATTCTCCCACCCATGATGCAGGAAGTCTGCATCGAAATGGACGCCGACAATGACTTCTTCGTCGGCATCGAGGAAGCTCTGCCCGCTCACAACGCCGAGCTCATCGGCCCCTACACGCCCATCTACCAGCGCGCCTGGGACGAAATGTACGCCCTGGCTCTGACCTGGGTGGACGGCTTCAACACCACCGATCTCGACCTCCTCTGGCGCGAAGGCTCGGTCGGTATGCAGTACCGGGCCACCTGGGAATTTGCCACCTTGGCCAACGACCCCAACGTTGACTTCGAGCGCACCTTCGTTCCCTCGCCTATGCCTGCCGCTGCCGACATTCCCCCCACCGTCAGTACGCCCGGCGCAGTCGACCCCAATGACTATACCGCCGGCGACGGCAATGTGCCCGGCGAACACGTGCAGGCTATTCGCGGTCCCCAGGACGTTATGCTCAAGTCCTCAACCGAAATGCGCGGCAACCGCGATCAGGTCATCAACTGGTGGCAGTTCATCACCGAACCGGAGAACAACGCCTTCCTCAACAATGAGAACCAGCAGTATATCCCCTCTGCCAAGGATGCCAAGCTCGGACCGCTGTGGTCCACCATCGGAGGATACAAACTACCCCTCTATACCTACACCATCGCCTGGTGGGGCATGGGTCTCCTCTGGGACTGGGACTACTTCACCGAGTGGCGGCGGATCTTCGTGGCCTGGGTGATCGGCGACATGGACCGAGCCGAATTCTTCGAGCGCCAGCAGCGCTCCTGGGATGAAGGTGTCGCCCGCTACGAAGCCCTGCTCGCCGACCAGGAAGCAGACAGCTAAATTGCCAATCAATGGGTGAGCGGATAGCGCCCCCCGCCCTGTCCGCTCACCTCCACCCGTCTCCCTCCTGCCGCTCCGATGCTACGCAAAATCCGCTTGGCCGCTGTCGGCCTGCTCCTCCTGATACTCGCCCTCCTTGCCGCCGACTTCATCCAGTCACTGGTGCGTCTAAACAACGTCGTGATTGAAGGCGAGTTCAACAAGGAAAAAGTCGTTTCCGACGGCGAAGATTCGATCATTCTCACCGTCCGTGTCACCGAAAACGGCCAACCGCGCGTTAACGACACCTTGCAGGCCTGGCTGCAGCCCGGCAACGGCCTCATGATCCCCGAGTGGTCCTACACCGACGAAAACGGCGAAGTCGAGATCACCTTCACGCCCAATCCCGCCACCGCCTACGACATTAAAACAGACTCAATCATCAACGTCATCGACATCAACATCGGGCGCTGGCTCGAAGTAGACAAGAGCTTCTCCATCGAAGTGCCTGTCGAAAATCCGACTTCCTCAGACTGAACCGGTGCACCCCATAGGTAACTCTGGCTGCCAGTTTCGGCCTGACCAATGGATGTGACTCTCAAATGGCCTGAATGAGCGTCCCTGCTTCAATTCCCGGTCGACACCAAGACCTTTGGCGTGGCTCACAAAATAGTGTCGCGCCCCTCATGTCGGCCTCTACGCAACTCGCGATACGAATTACGCAGTCTCTCAAACTGAACGCACACTAGAATTCCTCCCGGATTCGAGGTCCTGAATTAGGAATAGCTCAGGGAGATAGCATGACAGAAGGTACAGGAACTGCAGAACAGGGCACCGCCGCAGACGCCGGCAGCAGGATTCCCCTCAGGTCAAGTGAACTCTCAACCTGGCAGGCAATGCGTCGCTCCTGGCAGGCTTACGCCCTTCTTGCTCCCATCTTCATCCTCCTCCTCATCTTCAACTACTACCCGCCTATTCTCGGCCTCCTTCGCGCCTTCTACCGCTGGCGGCCCGGCGTCGAAGCCAGCTTCGTCGGCCTCCAGCACTTTGGTGTCTACTTCACCTCGCCCGAAACCCCGCGCGAGCTCTTCAACATGTTCAAACTGCTCGCCTTCTTCTTCTTCTCCGGAGCCGTCATCCCCTTCATCATGGCCGTCCTCATCTTCCGCATCCGCGACAGCGAGTCCAAAGAGCTCTATCGCCTCTTTCTCATCATCCCCATGCTCGTACCACTCATCGTCGTCATACTCCTCTGGAAACAGATCTACGAC
The DNA here is from genome assembly GCA_011523365.1 of Caldilineaceae bacterium. GTDB lineage: Bacteria > Chloroflexota > Anaerolineae > Caldilineales > Caldilineaceae > Bin5. Next base: position 11,662 of record WTGY01000155.1, on the reverse strand, counting down.
CCCAACCTCGGTGTGATCAATGGCCTGCTGGAACAGTTCGGCCTCGGATTCCTGGCGCGCAACTGGCTTGGCGACACAGCCACCGCCCTCTATGCCATCATGTTTATGGGCTTCCCCTGGGTCTCCGGCGTCGGCACCCTGATCTATCTGGGCGGCCTCGGCCAGATTTCCGAATCCATATTCGACGCCTGCGAAGTCGACGGCTGCACCGGCCTCCGCCGCACCCTGCAAATAGACCTGCCCCTCGTCCTGGGTCAGGTACGCCTCATGACAATCCTCGCCGTCATTGCCGGCGTTACCTCCTTCCAACAAATACTCGTCCTGACCGATGGCGGCCCCGGCTTCGCCACCATGGTCCCCGGCCTCACCATGTTCCATAAGGCCTTCCGCACCCAGCAATTCGGCTACGCCGCCTCCATCGGTATGGTCCTTTTCGTCATCACCTTTTCCGCGACGCTTGCAGTCAACCGCACAGTCCATCCCGCAGTTGAAGACGTCCGCCACTAGGGCAGATTGAGGAAGCAAAGGCAGCTTAAGGAGACCAGCAAGTGAGTTCCACAACCTCCACCCAGGTCGCTCCCTCCACACGGCGTCCCCTGCGCTACTACCAGATCGGATCGCACCTGTTCATCACCGTCATGCTGCTCCTTTCACTCATTCCCACCTACCTCCTGATAACCTGGTCCTTCAAGAACGGCCTCCAATACCGCTGGGAACGGTGGGCCATCAGCTTCCCGCTGCGCTGGCGCAACTACGTCGCCGCCTGGGACATCGTCGGCGACTATATGATCAACACCATCATCGTAGCCATCATCGGCCTCATGGGAATGCTCCTGCTCTCTCTCATCGGCGGCTACGTCTTCGCCCGCATGGACTTTCCCTTCCGTGAAACACTCTACTACGCAATCATCGCCCTCCTCATGGTCCCCTGGGTCCTCTCCTTCATCCCCGCCTACATGGTCTACGTACGCCTCGGCCTGCTGAACACGCGCTGGGCCATGATTATCCCCGAGCTGGCCGGCGGCCCCATTTTCGGCATATTCCTCATGCGCGCCTTCATCGCCGGTATCCCGGAGGAGCTCTTCGAATCGGCCCGCTGTGACGGCGCCGGCGTCCTCGACCTCATCGGCCGCATCACCCTGCCCCTCTCACTGCCTGGGCTCGCCACCCTGGCCGTCCTTAACTTCATCGGCGTCTGGAACTCCTTCCTCTGGCCGCTGGTCATGATCCAGGACGACGCAAAACAAATGATCGCGGTCGGACTCTACAAGCTGGCCCGGTCCGCCACCTACGGCGGCGTCGCCGGCTGGACCAGTCAGGACTTCAGCGTCTGGGGCCCCCTCTATGCTGGCTACGTGATCGCTTCCCTGCCCCTCGTCCTCCTGTTTATCGTCCTCGGCAAATTCTACGTCGAAGGCCTGGTCGACTCCGGCCTCAAAGTCTGAGAATTCACATTACCTCTCCTCAGCCCATCAGACGTCTGACCATAAGCGTTCCCGCGCTGCAATCCACCTAAGGAAGCCGCCAAACATGACAGCCTCAACCCAGTCCATGTTCTTCAAATCCAAAGGCGTCGACGCCCACTGGGATACCTGGATGTTCTACCACGAGGGCGCCTACTACCTCTTCTACCTCATCACCGAGTACAGCCCCGGCGAGGGCTTCGGCCTCGCCACCTCCCCCGACGGCGTCACCTGGACCGACCACGGCTGGGCCATCAAAGCCTCCGACAAAATGGTCACCTACCTCGGCACCGGCGCCGTCTGGAAATCACCCGACTTCGACACCAGCGGCCGCTTCATCTGCAACTACTCCGAATGGCGCGTCGAAGACGACGGCCGCCAGACCCAGAACATCTTCTTCGCCCATAGCCAAGACCTCATGAACTGGACTAAGTTCGGCGACGACCACATCTTCAAAGTAGACACCCGCTACTACGAGCAGCACGGCCGCTGGGACTGCATCTTCCCCCTCCCCCGCCCGGAAGGCGGCTACTACGGCTACTGGACCGCCACCCCCAAAGATGCCGTCGGCTTCGGCTTCGGTCGTAGCGAAGACGGCGTCCACTGGGAAGCCCTGCCCTCACCCGAGCTCATCTGGGAAGGCGCCGACCCGCCCCACAGCATGGAAGCCGGCGCAGTCGCCGAATTCAACGGCAGATACTACGCCATCGTCGGCCAGGGCTCACGTACCATGAAAACCATGATCGCCGACAACCCCGCCGGCCCCTACACAGTCGCCCCCACCAACTACGCCCTCCTCGAAAACTCCGGCGAGCACAAACACACCTACTTCGCCCGCTTCCTCCGCACACCCGACGACATCCTCGTCAACCACCACGCCGTAACCCGCTTCCAGCTCGACACCGGCCGCGACATCTGCTACTGGGCCCCCTTAAAGAGAGCCTTCGTCGACGACGCCGGCACATTATGGTTCGGTTATTGGCAAGGAAACGAAGCTCTGAAGAAGAACCCGGTCTCGACGCAGTTTGCCGCACCAGGCAGAGCAGTTCAGATGGCAGAAGAATCGATTGACACCGCGGGCGGCGTAGTAATAGAAGGCGGCGTCAAGCTACCTGCAGCCGGGCAACCGGCATCTGACTGGCCCGGCCTCTACGTCGAGTATGCACCAGGCCTCGGCAGCTACATCCAGGTAGGCCCCGCCGGCGTCACCCACTTCGGCCTCATGGCCGAGTCCGAAAACCAATCCCAGCGCGAAGACGTCATGGCCCGCGCCTGGCCCTTCCGCGACACCGTCACTTTCCGCACCCTCCTCAAGGAATCAGTCCTCGAATTCTACCTCGACGACCTCCTCATCCAGTCCTACAGCCTCCCGGCCGAAGCCACCGGCCGCATTGGAATCCTCAATCCCACAGGCGCCATTTTAGACATTCAGGTATGGAATGCCGCATAAACCTCAGTCTCAGACCGCCCTGAGCCGATAGCAGAGGCCCGTCGGCCAGATTCCAGCAATCGCGCCAGAAGAGTCGAATCTCTCCTTCGCCGCGGTCCCCGCAGAAGTGGCCGGCGCTGAGCCGCTTCGGCGCCCGAGTTTGCTTTCGGGGACTTGACGGAACCAAACACCTTCACTAAAATGGCCTCAATCTCGCGAGCAATCCACCATGTCCGCTCTCCCCGGGGACCAACAGATTCAATGAGAGGCTCCTGCTCATGAAATCAGTCCTGACCCGGGAACAGCGCAGCTTCTACAAGACCAACGGCTACCTCCACGCTCCCAACGTCATTCCCTCCGACCTCTTGGGCCTGCTGCGCACCGTCCTTTCGCGATGGGCAGACGACACCATTGAAAGCTGGATGAAGGAAGGGCTGATCGATGATTCGCAGGCCGGCCTTGACTTTCAGCATCGGTTGGCACACGTTTGGGAGACCGCGGGCAGGCCCAACTATGTCCGCAGCCCCCGCCGGGACCTCGTCAGTCGCGAAATGTTCGACATCCTGATCCATCCCGCCCTGATCTCGCTGGCCCAGGACCTGCTCGACACACCGGAAATCTCCGTCCACGGCATCTTCAACGCCCGCCCCAAGCTCCCTGACCAGATCTGGACGCTAACGCCCTGGCATCAGGACGCCCAATACTATCGCGACGCCGAGCAGGTCCACGTAACCTCGATCTGGATGCCCTTGCAGCCTGTTACCGAACACAACAGCTGCCTTCAGGTCGCACCCGGCCTGCACCGCGGCCCGCTTCACGAAGGTTGGAACGACCCCGAGACCGGTTTCCTTGGCCTCGCGCCCGAAGTGCGCGACAGTCTGAAAGGCGTTTCTATCGAAATGGAACCCGGCGACGCCCTCTGTTTCACCCAGATCACGCCCCACCGCGCCCTGCCCAATCGCTCAAACCAGGTCCGCTGGTCCATCGATGTGCGCTACGAATCGACCGCACAAGCCACCGAAACAGGGCAGAAGCAGGGCTTCGTCGCCCACAGCCTGTCCGACCCGTCCTCAGTGTTGAGCTACGAGGAGTGGCTGACGCAATGGGAGGACATCCCTGCCGGAAGTTACTGAGTAACTGACGTCCCCCATAGACACAGCGTGAGACCCGCATTCTGAGCTCTGCTACGTTGAACTGTTGCCCTTCCGGGACCAGCCTGACAACAACACAAAAAGGAGCAGAAATCGTGAATACCTCCAAACTCTCTCGCCGGGATTTCTTGCAACGTGCCGCTTTCATGACCATGGGCGCGTCCGCCGCTACCGCATTGGCAGCCTGCCAGCCCGCCGCAACAGTTTCTGACGACGCAACCGCCGGCGATGCCGCGCCCAAGTCGGAACCAGTTGAACTCTCCCTATGGACTTTCGGCTCATTCTTCACCGACTTCTACGAGGCCATCTTCCCAGCTTACAAGGAAATCGCCCCCGATGTTACGATCGAAGTACAAGAGATCCCAGGCGGCCAGTTGTTTGACAACCTGATAGCCTCCTTCGCCGCCGGCACCGGGGCGCCCGACATCGCCGACATCGAACAAGGCTCAATGAGCCGCTTCTTCAAAGGTGAAATCGGCCTCATCGACCTGACCGACCTGATCGCACCCTACGTCGACGACTACGTGATGGCCCGCACCGATCCTTACGCCTACCTGGGTCATATCTATGGCATCGACCACTGTCTCTGCCCCGTTGTCCTCTATTACAGGCACGATCTCTATGCCGAAGCTGGTATCGAAATGCCCGTTGCAACTTGGCAAGATTTTGCCGAGGCCGCGCAGGGGTTCGAGGGCACCGAGGCGGCAGCCATCTCGCTCGCCGATCGCAGCTGGGGCGACTACTGGATGCTGTTGACACAACGAGGCACTGGCGGCATATTCAACGCCGACGGCGAAGTGATCATCGATCAGCCCGAGGCGATCGACACACTGTCTTTCTACGTCGATCAACTCACCAGCGGTACGTTCGCAGTCACCCCTAGCGGGCCTGCCAGTTACGCCGCGCTTACAGAAGGCACGATCGCCGGACGAATTGGGGCCGACTGGTTCGGTGGCTTCATCAAGTTGAACGTCGGCGATCCTGGCCACGGCCTGTGGATGGCCGCGCCTCTTCCGGCCTGGGAGGAAGGCGGCGCCAGAACAACCGCCCACGGTGGCACCGGTTACACTATCACCAGACAATCCGAAGCGCCTGACGCCGCCTGGGCCTTCATCGAATTCGCCCTCTTCGACGAGGACAACAAATACATCGAGTATGGCGTCAATAACCTTATCCCCCCCATCCTCTCCATGCTCGACGATGAACGCTACCTCGCGCCCGATCCCTGGTACAGCGACCAGTCGATCGGCGCTCTCTACCGTGATCTGGGCGGCGAGATTCCCCGCCACAACCGCCACCCATTCTTCTCCGAGGCCGTAAACCTGCTCAGTAACGCAGTGACCGAAGCTGTTGCCGGTGACAAAAACCCTGCGCAGGCCCTCGAAGACATGGCGCAGGAACTTCGCGAGACCATCGATAAAGGCTGATGCACTCGATCACGCAGGAGCATAGTAGAGAGCGCCTCTGGTACCGCTATCAACGTCGACTGGCGCCCTATCTGTTTATCTCTCCCTTCTACATCCTCTTTGTCGTGTTTGCACTGGGGCCGCTTATCGCGGCCCTTTACTTTAGCATGATCAAATGGCCGGGAACGGGTCCGATGACCTTTCTCGGCCTTGCCAACTACCTCGAACTGTTTGAAGACGAAATCTTCCTGAAATCGCTCGGCAATACAACCTACTATGCCATCGGCGCAGTATTTGTAATCTTGCCAGTGGCGCTCTTCTTGGCGCTGCTGATCAACGCGGCCGTCGTGCGCGCCAAATCGCTCTTCCGCATCGCCTTCATCCTGCCCGTGCTGACGAGTACTGTGGCCGCCACCATCATGTTCCTGCTCATGTTCGAGCACCAATACGGCCTCTTCAATGTCGCGCTCGAAGCCGTCGGCCTCAACGCACTGATGTGGCTCGACGAAGAGCTTGTTAAGCTGTCCGTACTGCTCGTGGCCGCATGGCGATATACCGGCCTGAACATGCTCTACTTCCTGGCCGGCCTTCAGAGCATCCCCACCGACGTCTACGAGGCCGCATCTGTAGATGGCGCCGGCCGCTGGACTACATTCTGGCAGATTACCCTGCCCCTGTTGCGGCCGGTCAGCCTCTTCGTCGTCGTCGTGACAATTATTGGCTCATTCCAGTTCTTCGCCGAACCCTTGCTTCTGGCCGGAGGAGGCCCAAACAACGCCAGTCTGACCATCGCCAACTATCTCTACCGCGTCGGCTTCTCTTATCTTCGCATGGGCTACGCGTCGGCTATCGGCTATGTAATGGCCGTCATCATCTTCATCCTGACCCTTCTGCAGCTCAAATTCTTCGGGGCCTTCGGCCGCAGCTGACATGCCAACCAGTCCGAAACTCAGGACCAGAATAGAAGCGGTAGCTGCCCACCTTTTCCTGGCTGGCGCCTTGCTCTACATGTCCATCCCATTCTTGTGGATGATAGGTGCCTCACTCAAGAAGCAGTCGGAGATCTTTCGCAACCCGCCCACCTTTATCCCCGATGAGCTTGTTTTCGGGAACTATATCAATCTTTTTGTCGAGTTCGATTTCCTGCGTCACTTCCTCAACAGCACCTTTCTGGCGGTCGTCCATACCTTGCTCTACCTGTTTTTCTGCTCCCTCGCCGGTTACGCCTTCGCCAAGTATGAGTTCCGCCTGAAGAACCTGCTCTTTCTCCTGCTACTCGGTTCAATGATGGTGCCGGGATACACGCTCTTTGTCCCCCTCTTCGTCCTTGCAATTCGGTTGAAGCTGGTCGACAGCTACATCGGCGTGCTTCTGCCGGGCATCGTCGGTGCCTTTGGCATCTTCTTCATGAAGCAGAACATGGAATCGATTCCCGATGAACTGCTGGACGCCGCTCGCATTGACGGCACAACTGAATTCGGCGCGTTCTGGCGGGTCGCAAGGCCACTGGCCGCTCCCGCCATGGCCGTGCTCGCCGTACTCGCTTTCCTGAGCTCGTGGAATGACTTCGTGTGGCCGCTCGTAATCCTGCGCACGCGCGAGCTCCAGACGTTGCCGGTCATCCTGGCAGGAATGGTGGGGACTTACCGCATGGAGTATGGGATCGTAATGGCCGGCTCCTTTCTTTCCGCCTTGCCCGTCCTCATCCTGTTTACTTCCATGCAGCGCAACTTTATGCAGGGGCTGACCGTTGGCGCCCTGCGCGGCTGAATTACTTGAGAAAAACATTTCAAGATTGTAGAATCTCTACAAAGCCTTTTCCGATTCGCGGTCCAGTGTGCGGCAAAGAAGGCGTGTTACCCTTTCCTTGCTTTTGAGCGGTCGGGCCTGCGGCCCACCCTTGTGCGTGGGAAGGGTTCCGCAACGCACCCTTTCATTGCGCCCCACCACCCGTGTGCCGCCAAGCCACCGGGAACGCCTGCGAAAGAATGCATACCGCCAATTCCTGAGTCTTCGCTGGTTGCGAGCATGAACCAGGGCAAGCCAACGTCCGCAAAGGCAGGCGATGCAAGTTCAAAATAAGCCCCGTAGGTCTCGCCAATTCCATTAAGAGCCAGCTTCAGAAACACTGACAATCCGCCTTTCGTGATTCAGAGAGTTCGAACGCAAACCATGACTTAACAGTTACACTGCGAGAAAGAAACCGGACACGAATTATGAGCCTCACACCAGACGAACTCACCCAATTCCACCGCCAGGGCTACCTCCTTAAACCCGGCATCTTCACCCCCGAAGACCTCAGACCGCTCCAGGACGCCCTCACCGAGATCATCGATCAGGCCGCCCGCGAACTGCAGACCGCCGGCGAACTGACCAGCATCCACGCCGATCAGCCCTTTGGCCTCCGCCTCGCCCGCATCTACGCCGACAACCCTGCCGCCGGCGAAGAAATCACCCGCAAGGTCATGGGCAAAGGCGGCGGCGGCTACAACGGTCCCGCCATGCTGCAGACCATCCGCCACCCCTCCCTCCTCTCCTGCATCGAAAGCCTCGTCGGCCCCGACATTATCGGCTCATCCGTCTACCGCATCCGCCCCAAGCTCCCCGGCTGGGACCGCGGCGAAGTCCCCTGGCACCAGGACTCCGGCTACTTCCTCGCCCACTGCGACCGCCACCTCATCGTCACCTGCTGGGTCCCCCTCGTCGACGCCACCCTTGAAAACGGCTGCCTCCACGTCATCCCTACCGTGCACAAGACCGGCATACTCCGCCACTACACCGAAGGACACGCCGGCTTCCTCGAAGTCGCCGACGAAGACCTGCCCGCAGTCGAACCCGTCCCCGTCCCCATGAAGGCCGGCGACGTCCTCCTCCTCACCAACCTCACCCCCCACGCCTCCTTCGAGAACCGCACCAACACCGTCCGCTGGAGCATCGACCTCCGCTACCAGAGCGCCCATGTCCCCAACAACATCGGCGAAGAACCCGCCTCCTACACCAACGAACGCGACCCCGTCACCATGGCCTGCTACCCCCCCGAAGCCGACTTCGTCATCCGCGACCACAACGACCCCGCCCGCGAAATCCACTCCGCCGACCAGTTCAGACAGCTCCGCCAGCACTACGAAACAGCCCGCCCCAACACCCCCGGCCGCGGTTGGACCCCCCTCCACGAGCGCTGACACAACACAGTCAAAAAGGCACAACCTGCCCACCCAACTCCTTATACCCGATACGCCACCGGTGTTCTTCGCGCCCCTTCGCGGATCAAAAAGATGTTCTTCGTGGCCCTTCGTGGAAAAGAGGTGCTCATCGTGGTCCTTCGTGGAAAAAAGGTGTTCTTCGCGCCCCTTCGCGTCACTTCGCGGATCGATGTGTTCTGCTTGTCACAACATTAGCCCGCCTCCGCCTCCCGCAGGCGCGCCTGGCGCAGCAAACTGTCGAACTCCGCCTCAAATGCTGCAATTATGGTGCCCGGATCCGGCGCCAGTCCCCTGTCGGTGATGAGGCCGATATTCACCTGCCCCGCGTAGCTGAAAATACTGATTCCCACGCCGATCGAGCCGGACTGCGGCACCCAGAAGACGATGGTGTCGAGAAGCTTCCCCGCAAAATAGAGTTTCTCCGACGGGCCCGGCACATTTGTCAGCACCGCACTCACTTTGTCGGCGTAATAACCGCGCACGCCCCTGGCAACCTTGTCCGAAACCACCCCTAAGCCTGCTATAGCCTGATAGGTCACCAGTGCCTCCGGCGACTGCTTGATGGCATCCATGTTGCGCTTAGTCTCGAACAGGCGGTCAATCGGGTCGGCGACGCCGATAGGCAGCGGTAGATACACTAGAGCGAAACGGTTCGTCAGTTTCGTATCCTCTGGCCCGCGAATGTCCACCGGCACCATCGCCCGGATCTCCTTACCCTCCGGATCGTCGCCCCGAGTCTCGACATACCGGCGCAAAGCGCCCGCCATCGCCGCCACCAGGACATCGTTCACCGTTGCCCCCATCGTATTCTTCACGAACTTTACATCATCCAGGGGAATGCCCTCGGACCACGCGACCGCCTTGCCGACCCCCACCTCACCTTTGAAAGCAGTCTTGTCGTCGGTCCGCATTGACGCCAGCTTGGCCAGCACAGCCACGAACTTCCCAACCAGCTGTCCGCCCCTCGCCGCTCGCGACAGCAAACTCGCCGGTTTTCCGGCCCGACTGCCGCCTTCCGGCAACGTCGCCGTGCCCGCACGCACGGAGGCTCGCGTCGCAGAACGACCGGCAGCCGTGGCCCCTACGGGACCCTCTCCGTCGGCACTCCCGTCGGTCAACGCGAACAGAACTCGTACAAGTGCCGCGCCGTCGCCAATACAGTGGTGAACTCGCGCAAAGAAGACGCTGCCGCCCTCATAGCCATCGATGAGCGTGAATGTCCACAGAGGCCGGTTCAAGTCCAGGGGAACGGAGAGCAGTCGAGCTACGGTACTGTTGAGCGTTTCCGTATCCCCCGGCGCAGGCAGCATGATGCGCTCAACGTGCGCGCGCAGATCGAACTCCGGATCGGTCTGCCAATAGGAACGGGTTCTGAATGCCCCTCGATCCTCCACCACGCGCTGCCGAAAACGCTCCTCCACAAGAAGCCGCTCCTCCAGCACAGCCAGCACATGCTCATAGTTCAGCGGCTCCCTGAAAATCCAGAAGCCGTTGATCACCATCGGATTGGTAGGATCGTCCATCAGGAGCCAGGCTCGGTCCACACTGGACATCGGCTCGCGTCCGGCCATCGGAATGTGCTCCCCTGGCTCAGCGAATTGCCCCATTTTGCACTCTGGCTCGTGGTTCAGTGGTGGGGCCCACTTCACCTCTACTGGTCGAAACTGACCGTGGCGAGCAAGCAACTGGATGCTTTTCAGAGTCGACGCCTAGTCTTCTTTGGCCTGTGCCGCATAAATCGAGGTATACCCTCCGGACCAATCCGGCGGTATCTGGCAGGGCCGGGGGTCGTGTTGTGCCCACTTAACCGGCTCGCCTCTCAAGACTTCGTAGGCATGGCATGAGGGCTCGGGGTGGGGCGTATAGGCTTTGGCGTCGGCAGAACTATAGCAGTTGAGAAGCAACGGCCGCGGCTCTGGTGACTTGCTGGAGGGTGAGTAATGAAGCGTTCGGGCATTGTGAACTGTAACGGAACCGGCAGCTCCTGCCAGATAGACAACCTCTTCCATGTCTATTGTCGACGCATCTTCATCGCTCAAACAGCCCATCCAGTTTCCTTGCGCATCATACTGATTGTAGAGCGGGCCATTATGGCTGCCGGGCAAGGCGGCAAGTGGCCCGTTTGTCATGTCGGTATCAGCCAGATAACAACCAATGGTAAAGACGTTGTAATTGGTATGCGGGAAAAACTGGATATCCTGATGCCATTTAACCGTGTCGGATTCATCAAACCATTTAAAATTCAATTTTGAATGATGAAACACGACATTGGGCCCGGCCAAATCCTGTGCCACGTCCGCCATGAGCCCACTGGCGAAACGCCAATAGACTTCACTTTGCTCATCAGGCCGTCTCAAGCGTCGCAATACCGGCGTGTCCGGCCCGTGCCCGGGCCCAATATCAAATGTACGCCCTGATTCGGTCTCTGCTCGACTTGCCTCGACAAAGGTATTCGTCACGTGCACGAGTTCGGCAATCGTCTCTTTAGGCACCAGATTTTCAACGCCAACAAAGCCGTGCTCAAAATAGTGCTCCCTCTGGGCTTGCGTCAATACTTTAGGTTTGTGCGACAGAATCTCTTCGGGGATCATGGTGCATTCTCCTCTGAATTTTTCTCACAGGTTTCCACAACCGTCGTAGGCCCTGTGCCCACTGCAATGAGGGGTTACGCCTTCCTGGATCGTATCGGTAATTTCCTGCTGGATCGTGGGGGCGGTTCTGTCGCCCGTCGGATTGGCCGCCTTCCGTAACCGTAATTCCCCCATGCCCAACACCGCCTCCTTGTCACCTGTACCGCACCCGGCGCGTGCACCCCAAAATGGGGACGAACTTCCCCACGCCTCAGGTCGCTGCGGACCCCCAACCATCTCGAGATCAACTCTGAACCAGGGGAAGCGCAGAAACTGCCCCCTAACCACTCAAAACTGAAAACTCAAAACTAAAAACTGCATTTCCGGGGCGGTCGGGCCTATTCGGCCCTCCCTTGTGCGGGGGCTCCGCCCCCGCAACG
>WTGY01000162.1 GCA_011523365.1 Caldilineaceae bacterium | reverse complement strand
ATCCGCGTACGCCCGCCTGCGCCATTCAGATAGAAGACCGTCGTCCGCTCCTCCCCGTCGGCCCATGCTGCCACGCTGCGCGTAGCCTCCTGCTCTACCAATGCCTCGCTTAGCACCTCTCCACTGACCGGATCGCCAATAACCGCGCCCTGTGCCGTAATTACCGGCAGCGTTATCCCCAACTCCGGCGCCACCGACCGCACAAAATCGAAAATCCGCCCCGTCGCAATAGTCACCGGCGTCCCTGTCTCCTGCACAGCCGCGATCGCACGCCGCACCCGCGGCGAAATACCACCCTGGAACTGCCTGCCATAGATCGTGCCGTCCATGTCTAGAACGACCAGCTCAATTCTGCCCTGCATGTCTGTTTCGACTTGAAAGAGGTGGGTTAACTGAGCCTAACCCATGAATAAGGAACGCGGTCACTGTCAGGTACGGCTCCCAGGAGCTGAAGACCCTACCTTCTGCATCGACCACTGGCGGTGACCTCAGCCTTCCGCCAAGTCACTCGCCGGGCGCGCAAACGGCGCTTGCAGCAATTCTAGAACTCTAACGTTACCATCCGCACCTGCCCGCTGTAATCCCGCCGCAGCCCGACGTACGAAGGCTTCGGTCGCAGATCCTGGGCCATCTTCTGAACGATCTCTCCCTGCCTCGGCGAGATTTCCAGCAGTACCGCACCTCTCGGCTGCACCTTGGAAGGCAGTTGTTCCAGGAGGCGCTCAATCAGATCCAACCCTTCAACGCCCGCCTTCAGTGCAACGCGAGGCTCATAGTCTCGTACGTCTGACTGCAGGCCGGAGTACTCCTCATCCGCGATATAGGGGAGGTTGGCTACGATCACGTCTGCCGGCTCCGGCAAGGGGCTCAAAAGGTCCCCTTCCAAAAACTGCGGGCCCGCTTCCGGAGTAAGCCGTTTCCTGTTCTCTTCAGCTACGTCGAGCGCATCCTGACTGATGTCCGTGCCGTACACCTTCGCCTCCGGCGCATGTACCGCAACCGTGATCGCAATCGCACCGCTGCCCGTGCCGACGTCGGCCACCACCACGGGCCGGTCCCCTCGATCGCTGATCTGCGCCAGCACAAGATCGACCAGAAGCTCCGTCTCCGGCCTCGGAATCAAAACGCGCTGGTCCACCACAAATTCCAGGCCATAAAACTCCTTCCGCCCCAGCAAATACGCCACCGGTTCCCGCCGCCTGCGCCGCGTGATCAAGTCAGCGTATCGGTGGCAGTCCCCATCGCTCAGCTCATACTCGTGGTGGGCGAAAAGCCAGCTGCGGTTCTGATTCAAGACGTGGGCCAGCAATACCTGGGCATCCAATCGCGCCGTCTCGCTGCTAGGCTCTCCCAGTCTTTGCGCTGCCGAGACCAGCGCACGCCCAACCGTTGTTCCTTGAGTCAAACTCCAGTGAAATGGGTCCCCGTGCTGGCTGCTCCGAGTCTGCGACTCGCCTCCCTCTCCGTCAACCTTATCGGGCGGTCTCCCGTTGTCGGCACCGCGCCCCGAGTTTATGTCGATGTGGCCGTCCGGCCGATCAGAGGAATAAAAGGGTGCGAGCTTGTCCCGTTCCCCGGGACTCTCTTTGGGTTCAAACATGCCTCATTCTTCTTCGCCCATGGCTTGCAACTGCTGCGCCTGGTCAAACGCCGCCAAATCTTCGATAAATTCGTCTAAGTCGCCGTTCAGAATCTGTTCCAGCTGAAAGAGCGTCTTGTTGATCCTATGGTCCGTTACGCGGCCCTGCGGAAAGTTGTACGTGCGAATCTTCTCGCTGCGATCGCCCGAACCAACCTGGCTGCGCCGCGCCGCGCCCATATCCTCCAACTGCCTCTGCATCTCGATATCATAGAGCTTGGTCTTCAGGATACGCACAGCTTTCAACCGGTTCTGAAGCTGGCTCTTTTCGTCCTGACAACTGATGACGATGCCCGTAGGCAAATGTGTAAGCCGAACGGCCGAATCCGTCGTATTGACGCTCTGTCCGCCTGGCCCGCTGCTGCGGAACACGTCGACCTTCATCTCATTCGGCGCGATTTCAATCTCGACGTCCTCCGCCTCTGGCAATACCGCCACGGTCGCCGTGCTCGTATGTATCCTTCCCTGGCTCTCTGTTGTGGGTACCCGCTGCACCCGGTGAACGCCCGACTCGTACTTCATCCGGCTGTAGGCGCCCTTGCCCCGGACCTCGAGGATGGCCTCCTTGATGCCGCCCACACCCGTCTCGCTGACGCTCATGAGCTCGCTCTTGAACTTGTGATCGTCCGCCCAGCGCGTGTACATGCGCAGCAGGTCCGCCGCGAAAATGCCGGCCTCATCCCCGCCCGCCCCCGCACGTATCTCTACGATCACATTCTTGTCGTCGTTGCGGTCCTTGGGCAGCAACATCCGGCGCAGGTCGTCCTCCAGCCCGTTTACCTCTCCTGCAAGCTCGGCAATCTCAAGCTCGGCCAGTTCAGCCAACTCCGGATCGTCGCTCTCTTCCAACAGCTCCCTGCTGTCCGCCAGTTGTTGCTGCAAATCCTGGTACCGCCGAAATGCGCCGACCAGCTCCTCCAGGCCGCTGCGCTCCTGCGCCAGCTCCTGAACGCGCACGTAGTCGGCCAGCACGTCCGGGTCCGCCATCAGCCGGTCCAGCTCCCCGTATCTCTCTTCGACTCTTGACAGCTGCTCAGTCAGTTCCATAGCCCTGCGTTCTCTACTGGAGCTACCGGTCGACTATCCCGACTTAATCAGTGAAGATAGGCAGATTTCCCAAAGCAGTAATCTGGTCCCAAGCCCCGGGATCTCCTTCCGTAAAAACCGCCATCACGCCCGCAACCTTGCCCCCTCCGCTCTTCACCAGTGTCCTCAGGCCGTTCAGGGTACTTCCCGTACTGACGACGTCGTCCACCAGGAGCGCCTGCTTCCCCTCGATCAGCCCTAAATCCTTGCCGTCAATGATCAAGGTCTGCGGCTCGCCCGTCGTAATGCTCACGACCTCCGTTTCCAGGCAGTCCACCATATATGGCTTGCGAATCTTGCGTACGATCACAAGCGGAAGTCCGGTTGCCACAGACAGCGCGTGTCCTAGCGGCACAGCCTTCACCTCCGGCGCCAGGACCACCTCTGCCGACTCCGGCACACTGCCCAACAACATGTTCGCCGCTGTCTCTACAACCTCGGTATCTCCGAGCATGTTGAATATCGCGATCTTCACGCCCGGAGCGACTTCAAAAATCGGCAGTTCACGCTCGCACTCTCCAATGGTTACTCGGTAAGTTCTTCCATCGTAACTCATGGTACCGGCTCCTCCGCGCGGGAGTTCCCGCGTCTCGGCCTGCAGCGCCCCCAAGCCTTCGCTCTGCTGTACTGCACGGACCTGCCCAAAGCAAACGTGGCGCTACATCCTAGCACAGAAACCAACCCGCTCCAAGAATTCAGTACGCAAAACGCAGCCCAATTGCATCAGAATGTAGAATCGCTGCGACCGTCTGAATCGGTTACGGGCACCCCTTGAAAGCAGCTATGGTTCAGTGATTCGAAGGTGTTCCTCTCTTCTCTCCCCTCTCTCCTCGCCTTTGAGCGGTCGGGCCTATTCGGCCCTCCCTTGTGCGGGGGCTCCGCCCCCGCAAC
>WTGY01000005.1 GCA_011523365.1 Caldilineaceae bacterium | reverse complement strand
CCGCAAGCGGCCTCCCTTGTGCGGGGGCTCCGCCCCCGCAACGCCCCCTCTCCTGCAACCCCCGCCGCATCGAGTGTGTGGCAATATGACCTTGCCGACCCGCTGCGACCGGGCTTTCCCTCACCCCGCGTCTTGGCACATTCCGAGCATGTGCCAGTGCAGGCAAGACAGGCGAGGCAACTCCCATTCATACCCAACATTCACCGCTATGACCATCGCGAGCCCGCTACAGAGATTCTGACGGTACGTACCGCCCAGAAAAGAACACACACAGAACATGGCTTGGTAGTTCCCGAATAGCGCGACAATCCGGGCCTTCAAACTGGACCCTCATCAGCTACTATTTTCGCCAGTTGATCCCGACCCGTCAAACACCGGCAAATTCGCTGCCGTCCTCCAGCAGAATGTCCGCCGTCAATACCTCAACTGCCGCCTCAGGCGTCGCCTGGCCCACCCCGGCCACCACCGGGACAAGACCTAGCGGATCCCACCAGAACGCCGGCAATGCTGTCGGCCGCTGAGACCCCAGTACCGGCGGCGGCTGCGACGGCCTGGGCCACTTCTCCGGCCACTCGCCGCTGACCAGGCGCACAGGCGGCCAGTCAGCCAGGATCTCCGGGCGTTCTCCTGGCCGCACGCAGCTGATTCTCAAACAGTCGCTCTCCTGATCGGGCATCGCCCACACCCAGACATGCACCCACCTGTCTGCCGCCGCGTACACGCCATGCAAGGTCGGCAGCTGCTGACGCCGCCTCCAGAGCCGGACCGCCTTCGCAAACGCCCACTGCGTGCTGGACAGCTCCACCGGGTGATCGAGCCAGCCCGCAATCTCCTGCATCGCAGGTATGGCCAGCGCCCGCTGCCAGTGAAGACGCTCGAGTATACTGTGTAGAGCAGTAGCGCTCCTGCCGTCGGCGCCGTTGAACACGTTATCGGCCTTCACGGCCGCACCCCCGTCTGTCCGCTGACGCCAACTCGCCAGCGCTGCTTCCGCCGACTGGCTGTTGCCGGCAAAACAGAATAGCGGCCTGTCTTCAGTCGGCAGCCGCGACGCGGCCTCGATCACGAGACCGCTCAGATTCAGTACCCCGTCCCGGCTCCCGGGTCCAACATGCTCCTGCCCACCAACCACCAGAATAATATCCGGACGCAATGACTCGAATTCTCTGGCCAAGGCACCCGCGCTCCGCTGGGGACCCGGCAAATAGGTCGCGACCGGGTTGCACAGACCCCCCGCAAGTGCCGCTTCGCCCGCTGCCAGGCTGCCTCCCCCTGATAGGCCGGCCATCCATACCCGCAATGGCGCCTGCAGGTCCGCTACCGCGAACGCCTGGCCAACGCCCTCCGTGGCCGCCTCACCCGGTCTCTGAAGTTGGGGTCGCCCACTTTTGCCATTCCAGAGCGAGATGTTGAACTGGTTCTCCAGGCGTCTGACAGCCTGGATCAGGGCAGACTTACATTCGTCCGGACTGGCGCGTTCGGAAAGCTCAACCGTCTGCCACCCTGCCAACCGGTGAATCTCTTCGACCGGCTCAATCAGGACAGCTGCCGCGCGTCGAGGCTCAGCAGCCAGGGCCAGAATGCTCTGGGGAGCGAAATCTGCCAGCGAAGCTGGGGGACCTACCTGACTCGAGATCGACGCCGCCAGAACACGTGACAAGCTCATGATCCGGCTCCGCGTAGTGAAGCCCAAATCAGCTGCCAGAGGTCGCTGCGCGGAATTTCAAATAGGAAATAGTCCAGGCGCGACAGAACAAGCGCGAAACGCACCGCCACAAGCCGCGCGAAAACAATACCCGCGGCCAGCCATAGCGCCCTGCGGCCTATGCCCTCCCACACGCGCAGCAATGTCAAAAAGAGCACTCTGTAGAGTCTCGGCCGCCCTTCGTCAGCCGCTTCCTTACGCTCCGATGCCAAAGACCCCGGAGTCGGGGAACCATTCTCACTTCCGCCGGCGTTGGGGCCAAACTGCAAGTGGATCAGCACGCCGCCCGTGATCAATAGAGTCAGAAACCTGACCAGCCACCTTGCCTGGCCGGCGCCGGCCTGCCCATCGGCTGCAGCCACGGCCGCGTTGAGTTGGGGCCATAGCGTCCCCTGCACCGCCCCGCTCACCGCCACCCCCATAACGACGCCGCCGAGAATGGCTGCAGGCACCGCCGCAAGCAGCCGCAGCAGACGCCTCCCACCCAGCCTCTCGGGCGGTCGCCGCAACAGCTCCAACCCGCCTCCCCACATCAGCACGCCTAGCACAAACGGCAACCACAGATTCAAAAAGCCCGTTTCACCCGCGGACTGCCACGACATGGGATCAGCCAGCAGCGGGGCAAATAGCCGCGGCCACAGCACGTTGCGCCAGACCAGGACGGCCGTGTAACCCAACCCGGCGCCGACCAGGACGTACTGCCCCAAACGCGCCAGAATACTGTCTCGGACTATATAGCTTCCGATCATTAGGGAGACTACGAGACCCAGAATCAGGCCCGCGTCCTCCATGATGCCGGGTAGACCGTTGCTGAAGGGGCTCACGGCCTTCTCCGTTCCGTAACCCCGGCCAGGTTCCCAAGCACCACGGCGGCAATCAAAATACCCACGCCCCAATTCAAACCGTTGATCTGCCTGAGCGATCGGGCCTGCTCCGCGACGCCGCGGGCACGCTCCAGGCGGCGAACATAAGCGCTGCCCCCGCCCCAGCCGCTCACGAGACCCGCCAGCTGTCCGCTGTGCAGATAGGGCCTAACCGACGGGTCAACAACGGCACTCGTGGCCGCAACGACCGTACCCCCGTTGAGTGGCTGCACCTGCTCCATCCATCGCCGCACGTCCTCGGCGCGGGCGGCGATCACGAGAGTCAGCGCAGGCCCACTGTCGCCTAACTCGGCAATTCTGAACCGTTCTCTGAGGTCCACCCAGCTCGGGTCCACCGGCAGGGCCCGCGCCGGCGCCGCGCCCAGCAGCGGAAGTGACGCGGCGCCGCCGGGGAGAAACCCTCCCTCGATCACCAGGTTGGCCGTGATCTGCGTGCGGGATGGCCGCTGCAACGACGCTTCGGCTCTGGCGACAACCCTCCGAGCGGTTGCCGGCCCGCCAGGCAACTGGCTGAATACAATCAGTTTCGCCTGTCTTTGCAGCAGATGTTCGATGAGTGGCTGCGCGACAAAGTCCATTTCGCCGGCGGTTGCCGGATCGTACGCCCAGTTCACTACGACAAGGCTGTTTGGCTGCAAACTATCGATCTGCCTGTGGGCCTGTTCCAGCCCGGGCAGCGCGTGCGGCCCGGCGCCTCCACGCGGCGTTTGCGCGCCCCAGAACAGCGCCCCAGCCATGCCCAGCAGCAGGATCAATTCGAGCCAGAACTGTCGCCGCAGGCCGCTACCGTTTTGGGATCGCTCTGCAGCCCTTGCGGTCGCATCGGGGCTGGCGCCCACCGCCGTCGGCAGATCTTCGGAAAAGAGGCGGCGCAGGTGCCTCCGTTCCTCTTCGTCTGCAGACAGTTCCCCGGCAGGGCCGGTTGGACGGTCGCGTGTCGGATCGTCGGCGCCTGAAGTTGACGTGATGTACGACAGCGGATCAGCGGGTTCGAGCAGACCGCCAAGTCCTCTCAGCAGTGGGCCCGCCGGAGAAGCGCTTTGACTCGGTCCCTCTCCTTGAGCATCCTCGACCGTTTCGTCCTCTTCGGCAACCAGATGGGGCCCGTCTCGGGAGTCGTCTGTGTCGGAGCTTCTCTTGGGCGGCTGTTGCTCTGCCCCCTCCTCGTCAGGTTGGGAAGGATCCGCCCCCTGTTCCCCCTCCCGCGCGCCTGGTTCATCCGCAGATTCGCCTGTAGGTGCAGGCGGCGGCTTCTGGCCCCCTAGGATCGTGCCGCATTGGACACAGTATTGAGCGGCAAGCGGGTTACCATACCCGCAATGTGGACAGTCCGAAGTCGCCATCGGCGCGGCGGTCTCCAAGTCAAAACTAGCTGAGCGATTACCGAAAACAGCCGCATGTCAACACGGCCGCTTGCGGTTATCTGAATTTATTTCGCGTTGTTCACGATCAGTCGGAGGCTGATAAAGAGGACTGCCAGCGCGCCCCCGAGCAGTATCCCCCGCATCGCGGCCATCACAGGCCATGTAAGCAGCCAGTCGACCAGATCGACCAACGACTCGGGCACTATCTCGTAGAGGAAGGGCGTCTGCACCAGGAGCATTAACAGGGCGCCGGCCGTAATCCAGACGCCTCCCGGACGGCCGATGCGCAAAAAATGGTACGCCGCACTCAGTAGGAAGACTCCGGTCAGCGCGAAAAGCGTCGCCTGCCCCGGCGCCAGCACTGCATCGAATACCCATTCGGAAAGTAGCCCGGTCGTTCCCTCAGGCGAAGAGATTCCAGCACCCACAACTAGGGCAAAAACGATCAGGAGAAGGAGACTCAGAAGCCACTCTCTTTGCCCGCGTTGAACCCTGACTAGGTGGAATCTGACTGCGTTGGCGATGCCCAGGATGATCGCGAAACCCCCCAGCAGTAGCGCCCAACCGTATAGCGTAGTCGCAGCTTCTGGCGGCGCGAGGGCCAATCCCAAACGAGAGGATACAACTATCCCGGCGTTGACCAGAACAATTAGGAGGACGATGCGATTCAACCAGCCCGATCGGGAAGAGAACACTGGCGTCTATCCAAAGAATGAGGCGGCAAGCAGCGCGAACGCCAGTAGGCCGCCCACCCAGCGTTCTCCCTTGCTCAACCAGGAGGCATCCGAGAAAGCCGCCGATTCGGGCAAAAACGCCTGGCCTACAAAGGCTGGCATTGTCTCAATGTCCGAGCCTTCGACGCCGGTTGATATCGACGCAGGCACTGACCAGTCCAAACCCCGCGGCGTCGCGCCTCGGTCTCCCTGATGCGCCGCCAAATTGAGCGCGGCGGCGTACAGGGCGCTGTCTGCCCCCGCATAGAGGACCGTCCGACCTGCATCGTCGGGCACTTCCGCCAGGCTCTCCGCTTCCTCCTCTGAGGCTGTGCCGGGAACCGCTATCGAAGGCCTTCGATAGCCGCCGACTGCAGGGCGCCAGACAAGCATTGCCAGCAGCCAGAGCCAGCCGTCTCCCCCGGTAACGATCATCGGATGTTGCGGCCCCAGGTTCCGCCCGGCGAGTCGGCTCAGAGCCAGCAGATTC
The DNA here is from genome assembly GCA_011523365.1 of Caldilineaceae bacterium. GTDB lineage: Bacteria > Chloroflexota > Anaerolineae > Caldilineales > Caldilineaceae > Bin5. Next base: position 71,752 of record WTGY01000005.1, on the reverse strand, counting down.
AACAGTCCGCTTCGGTAGAGCGAGTCGAGCCCCAGGGCAAACAGCGGCGTTTCCCCGGACTCATTGGCATTGTCGGCAAACCGCCGCCATGCGCGCGAGAGTAGCCCTGGGTCAGAAAAGTAACTCACGTCTCGGATTTCAAGTCACGTGTTGCTGGGCGGTCCTCTTCCAACAGTTCCGCCAACCGATCGGACAGCGCGGCGGGACCCCCCGGATCGGAGAATAAACGGGCCCAGGGTCCTAGCCCGTCGTCGCCCAGGAGCGCAGCCACCGGCTGCAGAATCAGCAATGCCTGGCCGAAAGCAAACGCCAACGGACGGTTCCCAGCCAGCAAGAGAAGTGCAGGCAAGACCATCTGCTTCTCACAGATCGCCGCGAGCGTTGCGTCAACTTTCTCTTCAAACTGCACTTCGTGCATTCGTATCGTTCAAACCTCGTACACGCTCAGCTACGCGGGAAAATCCGCGTAAACGTTCAAAAATTGTACCACAGGGCCGTTCGCGCGCCAGACAAAGTTCCGACAACGCAAGACCCTCCCAACTTGCCTCTGAAAGGCTATCCATTGTTTACTTTAGGCTTGGAACGAGCCTACTGCCAAGTCAATCATACATCTAAGGAGAACATCCATGAGCCAAAACGTTCTGGCCGCGCAACTCTTCACAGTGCGTGATTTCACCAAGACTAGGGAAGATTTCGCAGAAACAATTGCCAAGATCAGCGCCATCGGGTACACGGCGGTGCAGGTATCGGCAATTGGCCCGATTTCCCCCGCAGACGTCAAAAAGATCTGCGATGATCACGGCATAACTATCGTGAACACCCACATCGCCTGGCCCCGCCTCCAGGAGGAAATCTCCGCAGTGATCGACGAGCACAACCTCTGGGACTGCAGGCATGTGGCCGTAGGCGCCATGCCTTTCCACTTTATCGAAGCAGGTGAAGAGGGCCTTCGTCAGTTTATCGGCGAAGCCAACGAGGTCGGTAAGACGCTCCACGAAGCCGGACTGACTTTCAGTTACCACAACCACAGCTTCGAATTCATACGCTACGGTGACAAGTGCGGGCTCGAGATACTGTTCGATGAAACCGATCCCCGCTACGTCCAGGCAGAGCTTGACACCTATTGGATTCAGTTTGGCGGCGGAGACGTACGCGACTGGATCCTGCGCGTCAAGGACCGCATGCCGGTCGTCCACCTCAAAGACATGGCAATGGCCGGCTGGCGTGAACACGTTATGATGGAAGTGGGTGAAGGTAACCTGAACTGGCCCGGTATCCTCGAAGCCTGCCGCCAGGCAAACGTTGAATGGTATGCCGTCGAGCAGGACATCTGTCCGGGCGACCCGTTCGAAAGTCTCGCCACCAGCTATCGCAACCTCGTCCACATGGGCCTTTCCTGACGCCCCCCAATACCCGTAGGGGCACCCCTTGTGGGTGCCCTGGTACTCGCTCAGTCTTCGCAAAACAGCGAATCTGAAACGAAAATCAATACATCACCCGGCAAAGAAGACCGACCCGTCATCGACCTGATTACCTCCTTCCTTGGTCAACCACTTTTCGGAACTGAGAATTCTCCCAAAAAAGCCAAAAAGGCAACCATTTTCGTGGTATACTGGTGATAGCAGCATCAACTGTCACAATGAAAACGCTCAACACAGTCGAAACAGAAGAGTGAGAAGACGGCTGCAGAATCCAATTAGCGAATGCCCGCAATCTGTCCTCAAGGTATCCATCAGAATCGGCGTTAAACGATTCGAAAAGTCGCGCCAAAAACTCCATTTTGGCGCGACATATGTAGACATGACGCGACATTTGTAGACACTTGTCGACTTTTCTTGGACATGGCGCGACCCAAGTCCAGGCCATTGAACTGAGCCAATGCAAGGGTTCGTTGAGATTAGTCACAAAAGTAATCGTAGGAGAACACCGCGATTCCGCGAAAAGCCGTGCAACTACGCACAGAGAGCCCGTTGCGCCCTTGATGTTCTTCGCGTCACTTCGCGAGACTTCGCGGATCGACTGGTTCTGTCCGCCACATCGCGCAAGCACAGAAATCCCTGTCCACAGTGTCAGAAATCCTTGATTGCCCCATGGAGCCGTGTTAAAATCTTCGAAACACCACCACTCCGCACCGCAATTGCATCATGAAAGTACTGATCACCGGCGCCAGCGGTAAACTGGGCGCCTACGTTATCCGCGCACTCGCGCAAGAATACGAACTCGTTCTAATGTCTCGTAGCTGCCCCGATTCCGAGTTTTCGCAGTTTCCTTGGATCAGCGGTGATCTGGCCAGCTGGGACGACTGCCGTCGGGCCGTAGACGGGGTCGACGCCATCCAGCACATCGGTGCCCAGCCCTGGCCCACCGACCATCCGGCAATGAAAGGGCGGGTCGAAGATGAATGTCTGCCTTTTGATGCCACTTTCCGCAGCAACATGCTCGGCACCTACTACCTGATGCAGGCTGCCGTCGAAGCCGGCGTGAAAACTGTCGTCATGGCCGGCAGCAACTGTGCCCTGGGCCACGGCTTCCGCATCAGCGACACCCCCTTTCCCATCGATTTCCTGCCCATCGACGAGACGCATCCTACCCTCCCCGAAGATTCCTACAGCTACTCCAAGCGCGCGGGAGAAGACCTGCTCGCCTCATTCAGCCGCTCCTACGGCATTCGCACCTTCGTCACCCGCATCGCCGGCGTCTGCCCCCGGAGCGCCGCCGCCAAATGGCTTCCCAGGCCAAACCGGCCGCCGCCTGGAATCCCTGGCTCTACTGCTGGGTCGGCAGCGAGGATGTCGCCGGCGCTCACCGTCTGCTTATGGAGGCCGCGCCCGACCTGCCCGTACACGACGTCTACTTCCTCAACGCAGACGACACCACCGCGCTCGAACCGACAAAGGAGCTTGTGGAACGCTTCAACCCACCGCTTGCCCCCTTGGCCGCCAGCCTCGAAGGACACCAATCGCTGCTGTCAAACCAGAAACTCAGGCAGGCTGTCGGCTGGCGGCACCGCACTTCATGGCGAAAACTGTAAGGCCATCCCTAATCTTACCGTCCTTGTTCACTCAATCCCGTCCAATCACACAATTACGAGTAGAAAAAATGACAGACATAGTCCGTTTGGGAATTATCGGTACCGGCAGCATATCGCTTCGCGGGCTGTTGCCTCACCTGACCATGGAAGATGTGCAAGACCGGGTCAACGTAACCGCCGTGTGCGACCCTGTCTTGGACAGGGCCGAGGCCGCCGCGGCCAAGTTTGGCGTGCCCAACTTTTATGCCAGCGCCGAAGAACTCTTGGATTCAGGCACCGTTGACGCCGTCTCGATCGCTTCCCCTATCGGCTTTCATTTTGAGCATGGAATGCAGTGTGTCGATGCCGGGCTTCACGTTCACTTCAACAAGTCGATGACCACCACCGTGGACGAGGCCGATCAACTGATCGCCGCGGCCGCGGCCAAAGGCGTCAAGCTGGTCTCCTGTCCCGGTGAAATGTTGCGGCCGGCCCATCAACGTATCAAGGAGATGATCGAGGAGGGTGTGTTGGGGAGACTGACCTGGGCTGTCACCGGCGCCGCCTTCGGCCGCTACCACGAAAATGAGCGAGTCCGCGGCGGCGACGATCCTCTGACCAACGTCAACCCCGCCTGGTACTTCCGCAAACCCGGCGGCGGACCGCTTTACGATATGACCGTCTACGGCCTGCACGCTATGACGGGAATCCTCGGGCCTGCCAAGGCCGTTACCGCGTTCTCTGGCGTACGCGTCAAAGAGCGGGAATTCTACGGCCAGATGTTGCCGACCGACATGGATGACAATACGCTGATGGTCCTCGACTTTGGCGACAGTCTCTTCGCCTTCGTCTACGGCGTGGCCGCTGGCGGTCTCCCCAATATGGGCCGTCCGCTCATTTTCGGAACCGAAGGGGTCATCAACGGTAGCACCCTGAATGGCGAACCGTTCGACTACCCAGGCCGCGAACTGGATGATGCCATCGACCCGAGTGCCTCGCTGCCGCACGTCGTGGGCGACCATCGCGGCCTTGAGGAGTCGCACGTCTACGAGGATGTAATGCAGCTCGTAGACTGGATAAGGGAGGACATCCCCACCACCTCCACCGCTGAGCACGCCCGTCACGTCATCGAGATATTCGACGGCGCCTACCGCTCGTCGCAGTCCGGTACTGCCCAGGCCTTGCGCACGACCTTCTAGCGGCTAAACCTGCGCAGTCTTCGTCTGCGCATTCAACAGCGTGGTCGGCAACAGGTTGGTCTGAGCGAGAATTGTCCCGCATACTGTGAGTTATCTATAGTCAGCGAAGAATTCGAATGTGTATCAACATCGAACTTGACGAAAAGTTGATCGAGGACGCGATGTCCTTTTCAGGAGCGACCACAATATGTGAAGTGATCGAAAGCGCCTTGCGTCTGCTTGTAAAGTTGAAATCGCAGGAGCAAGTCCGCAGCTTGCGTGGTCAACTGCAATGGACAGGCGATCTGGAGTCCATGGGCCTGTCTCGCGCGTCAGACAGGGCGAACTGAGGAAGAATCAGCTGTCCCCGAATTGGAGAACTATTCATGGCCAACAACTTTCGTATAGGCGTCGTCGGCTTTGCCCATATGCACATCAACCATCTGGTCGAGCGCTTCGCTGCCCATCCCCAGGCCGAACTGGCTGCCTGCGCCGACACGCCCCGTCTGGTCCCCGAACTGCGCACGGCCCACTATACGCGCGACTGGAACCTGCGCCATGCTGTGGACGATCTGGGGATCCCGAAAATCTATGACGACTACAACGAGATGTTGCAGCAGGAGTCGCTCGACATCGTAATCTGCTGCTCCGAAAACGCGCAGCACCCGGCGGTGGTGGAAGCCTGTGCGCAAAGAGGCGTGCATGTCCTTGTCGAAAAGCCGATGGCAGCCTCTTTGCAGGACGGCCTCCGGATGGCCCGCTCTGCCCGCGCCGCCGGTATCGAACTGATCGTCAACTGGCCGACAACGTGGCAACCCGCCGCCCACAAAGCCAAGGACTTGATCGATGGCGGCGCAATTGGCCGCGTGTTGACCGTCAAGTTCCGCGGCGGCCACCTCGGTCCGCTGGGCGCCGGCGTCTCCCATCCGGGCGGCGACGAGGAAGGCCGTGAACTCCCGCGCAAACTGTCAGGCGTCGAACGCGGCGCCACCTGGTGGCATCAGTCTGCCGCCGGCGGTGGCGTCATGCTCGACTACTGCTGCTACGGCTCGCTGGTCGCCCGCTGGCTCGTGGGCCAACCCGCCACTGCCGCCATGGGAATGCGCGCCAATCTGAACAGCAAATGGGGCGATGCCGAGGACAACGCCGCCATGATCATACGCTTCCCCCAGGCTATGGCAATCTGTGAAGCCTCCTGGACGACCCTCGACCACGGCGTATCCCCAGGGCCGATCGTCTACGCGACGGAAGGCACACTCGTGGTCGATAAGGAGAAGCCCGGTGAGTCCCCCAAAGTACGCATAGAGAGGGGCGCAGGTCGAACCGAGTTACACGACTGTGATCCCCTTCCTGCCGACCGTTCCGACATCGCTCAGGAGTTCATCCACCGGCTGCAGACCGGCGACCCCTTGCACCAGACGCTGGCTCTCGAATTCAACTTGGAAGTAATGGCCATACTGGACGCAGGCGTGCGCTCCGCCGGCTCCGGTCAGCTTGAACACGTCGACACAGACGCTTGGCGGTTGGGCTAAGCGCCGAAAATGGGGGCAAGAGGGTGATGGACATTAGAACCGCATTGTATACTCTCGGCGTGCGCGATGACACGCTGTCGGCCGGCGAAAAAAGGTCCCTCGATGAGGACGGTTACTTGCCGCTTCCGGGTATTCTGACGCCCGCGCAGGTGCAAGCGCTTCGTAATCGTCTACAAGAATTGGAAGACGAAGAAGGCGAGGACGCCGGCAAGGAGGTGCACCAGGAGGATGGCACCGACCGGCTTGCCAACCTGGCAAATAAGGATCCGTTGTTCGATCAAGTCTGGGCCAACCCGAAGGTGTTGGCCGCCATGGCCCATGTACTCGAAGGCGATCTGAAACTGTCTTCGCTCAATGCACGCGCCGCTCTTCCGGGCCATGGCTTGCAGGCTCTGCACTGCGATGGCTCCCATAGCAGTGCGGATTTCGCGCCCGAGTTGAAAGACGGCCGCCGGCGCTATAACGTCTGCAACTCGATCTGGCTGCTGAGCGATTTCACGCCTGAAAATGGCGCCACTCGGCTTGTTCCCGGCTCGCACTTGTTCGGTCTGGATCCTGGCGAAGGTATGGAGGATCCGAAGGCGCCCCACCCTGACGAAATCCTCGTGCAGGGAGAAGCCGGTACGGTCTTCGTTTTCAACGCCTTTACCTGGCACGGGGGAACCGTCAACCGCTCGGACAGCCCTCGCCGTGCCCTTCATTGCTACTACTGCCGCCGCGACCTCAAACCGCAGACCGACCAGCGCGGTCTGCTACGACCCGAGACGGCCGCCCGCATCAGCGAAGCCCAACGCGTCGTGCTTGGAGTCTAGGAACGCCCGCGTTGATGTCAATTGCCGGACTGTCAGTCTGTCTGAACTTTCAAACCGATCCCGCCCTGCAGCCCGCGCCGCAGGTGCCCCAACACCGTTAGGATCTCCCTACCGCCCAGCAGGAGGTACACACCGAAAAACACAAACCCGCCTCCGCTCGCACCGGCCAGTATGAAGAGCGCAGGCGGCATCCGCAGCTGGTGCAGCAGCAATACCACTCCGCACATTCCCAGGCTGCTCACAAGCGCGCGTCCCAATGTCGCCCCCAGCATCGAAACGTCCACACCGCCCACCCGCAGATTGAGCCCGAACATTGCCGCCGCCAGTGCCGCGCCTGCAACTGAAGTGGCCCATGCCAGTCCGGCGATGCCAAACGGCCCGACAAGAAGAACGCTCAATCCCGCGTTCACAACCATCCATCCCAGCGTCGCCCACATCGGTACCCGCGTATTGTGCTGGGCGAAGAAGGTCAGCGCGAGCACGTCGTACGACGCTTCCCCCAGCAGGCGAACCGAAAAAATCGCCATCAGCAGATAGACCAGAGCGGTTGATTCAGGCCCAAATTCCCCCCTTTCCAGCAAAAATGCCACCGCCGGCCTTCCCAGGACCAGCAGGCCCACCGCGGCCGGAAGCAGCAGCAGCCACGTCGCCCGCAATCCATGCGTGACAGTCTGACGCAGCCGCCGCCCCGATCCCATATTGTACTGCTCGGCCATCGTCGGAAAGATCACCGTCGATATCGCCGCGCCAAAAAGAGATTTCGGCATCGACAGCATCACCAGCATAGCGTAGTGGAAAGCCGCGATGCTGCCCGCCGGCAGAGCAGAAGCCAGGCGTATGAAGACCAGGTCAACCGCCTGAAACGCGCCCAGCGTAACGATCCGCGGGCCCATCAGACGCCCCACTTCCCGCACACCTTCGAGCCGCAGACTGATCTGCAATCGCAGGCGCACTCTCTGCCGCACCAGGGCCGGAACTTGGACCAGGACCGTCAGCGCCGCGCCCACAACGCTGCCCCAGGCCATGCCGTAGACGCCCCAAACAGGCACGAGCAGGACCATCCCCGCAATCTGTCCCAGGTCGATCAGTACCCTTCCCAACGCTGGCGTCAGAAAGTGCTGGTGCGAGTGGAGCACGCTTCCAAACACACCTGAAACACTGATCAACACCGCGGCCGCCAGAAAGATCCGCATCATCTGAGTTGTGAGCTGCTGTGTCTCGGCAGGAAAATGGGGAGCCAGCACAACCCGGACCAGCCACGGCGCGGCCAGTATGGCCAGGAAACAGGCTGCGCCCATCACGACCAATGTCAGCGTCAGCACCGTCCCTGCCAGCGATTCGGCCTCCCGGCGCCGCGACTGCGTCAGGTATCCTGAGTAGACAGGGATAAACGCGGCCGAGAGGGCCCCCGCGGCGAGCAGTGCCAGCAGGAGCTCCGGCATCTGGTTGGCCGTGGCAAAGGCGTCAATCTCCGGACCTGTACCAAACAGTCTGGTCGTCAGCAGTAGCTTGACGAAGCCCGTTATCTTGTCCAGCCCGAAAATGAAGAAGACGAGAAAGGAGGAGCGGATCAGATGCGGCGTGCGGGACATCGAGAATATGATCTGACCGCCTGCGTGCAGCGCAATTGCAACTGAAGAATGGGAGGGGATCGGACAAAACGATCCCCTCCCTCCAGATTACCTATTCTTACCTCAACGTCCAGGTTCCGTCGTCTAGACCGCTCAGCGAATGGAGAGCAAAGTCGATCTGAGTTGCTGAGTTGCTGTGTCCTTCTTTACATGAAGCTACCTGATCACTCAATAGGAGGAAGCCGTTCGCATAGGCCTGAAAGGCTGCGCAAAAGCCCCTTTCCTCAGCCGTCGCCCAGCCCAGGTCGCCATAGATGTCGTCACTGTTTTCCCACAGGTATCCGAATCCTCGCACGGGGGCCTGGAAACCTGTAGGAGGTGTGCCCCGGACCGACGTATAGGCCTGATCGTCCCAGCTATCGTCATGTCGGTCCCACGAACTGCCGCTGACAAACACAAACACGGCATCATCGTTTTCCCGCCAAATCATGTGGCCGGTCTGGAAAGGCTGCCATGACGCCCACAGGATGCCGCCCGCAGCTTCGGGACAGCCAAAGCTCTCATAGTCCCAAAGGTGCTCCAGTTTCCCGTGCACCGGGACTTCACACGCAAACGCCCAGCTGCCCCCGTCCAGCGCCTGAATGGTATTTGCGCCCAATACAGTCTCCGACACCAGGTTGTTCGCATTCTCGAAGCAGGATTCGACGGTATCGCCGGCAAACAACGTGCCGTGGTCGAACGCCTGCGTCAATGTGCAGGCGCCCTTCTCGGCGTCGGTCGCCCAGCCCAGGTCCGCATGAACCTCGTCGTTCGTTGCCCACAGATAGCCAAAGCCCCGAACAGGCTCATGCATACCGGCGGGCGCAGTACCTCGAGTCGACGTGTAGGTTTGGCTGTCCCAGTCATCCGAAAATCGACTCCACGCCCCCTCGTCCGTAAACACGAAAACCGCATCCTCATCCTGCCGCCACAACATGTATCCTGTCTGGAACGACTGCCAGGCTGACCACAGAGTCTTGCTCGCAGAGACTGGACAACCAAGTTCAGCTTGGTCCCAGTAGGGCTTCAATACGCCATGAGTCTCCGTATTGCAGGTGAACTTCCATGTTCCGCCGGTCAAAGCCTGTAGGGCGTTCCTGGCAAAGGCTGTCTCTGAAGCAAAATTGTGTGAGTTCTCATGGCAGGTTTCTACAGTATCGCCTATGAGCAAAATGCCTTTCGCAAACTGCTGAATTCTTGCACAAAAGCCTTTCTCATCGGCCGTGGCCCAACCCAGGTCGGCGAACACATCGTCATTCGTTTCCCAAAGATAACCGAATCCCCGCACCGGGGATTTCAGACCCGTCGGCGGCGTGCCCCGGTTGTTGCTGAGGTCCTGCTCGTTCCAGTTGTCGTCGTAGCGGGCCCAGTTCCCATTGTCCGCGTAGACATACACCGCGTCATCATTCTGCCGCCAGATCATGTTGCCGTTCTCGAACGGCTGCCAGGCAGCCCAGACTGTCGACGCCGCTGCACTCGCACATCCCAAGGAAGAGTGGGTCCAGAAGGAGCTCAGGCTGTCGTGCGGCCGAACATCACAGCTGGGCGTTTCCGCTACCTGCTTCTCCCACGAAACCGAAATCGATGCCTCGCCACTGGCCTCGAAGTACTCGACCTTAACCGTGTGGCTTCCTGCCGTAAGCTCAGTGTCCTGTACCGTGGTGGTTGCCGGGTGCACGTTCCAGTCCTCCAGCACCAGCGTGTCGTCCACGTAAACGCGTACGCCGTCGTCGGCGACAGCGGTAAATCGGTACGTGCCCGTCTCGAAGATTACGCTTGCCGTCCAGGTCACGCTGAAACTGTCGTTGGTGACGCTGGCATCCGGACTGCCTGAATCCCAGTCGAAATCAATTGCCGAATCCTGTCTCGTCAGAACCGGGTCGCCGCTGAGGGCCTGGTTATTGTAGTACTTTCCGGTCCAACTGGCGGATGTGCCGGACCGCTGTGTCGGGGCCGGTGCAGCCGGCGCCACGGGAGAAGCCGCACCGATAACGTGTGGAATGCAAAGCTCCTGGCCGATCAATACCTGGTCGGTAACGGAGAGATGGTTGACTTGTGCAAGGGCCGAAAGCGAGACCCCCATTCTTACCGATATGCCGGTAAGCGTCTCTCCGGCTGTAACCGTGTGAAAGCTCGCGCAGTCCGATTCGTGCCCCCCATGCTCGATGGCATCGGATGTGCCTGCAGCAGCGTTTTGAGAAAGCAAAGACAAGAGCAAGGCCGCCGTGACGAGCAAGCCTTGCCAACCTCGAATCCTGTGGAATGGACGTAGTTCTGAATACATGAGTAAATCCTGTAAAAATATGAGCTGGTGGAATCGTCGACAACCAGCCTGTCTTAACAGCTAACGACTAAGCCATAGCCATTCCGCGATCAATTCTGGGGCAGGGGAAGCGCTCTCTCTGACAACTGGCCATTTACCACTGGCCACTGCAGTTATGGGCGGTCGGGCCTATTCGGCCCTCCTTTGTGCGGGGGCTCCGCCCCCGCAACGCCCCCTCTCCTGTCCGCGCCGTAGCGAGTGTGTGGCTAATTTGAAGTTGGCGTCCCGCGGCGGCCGGGCTTCAACCCCCCCATCCCGCGTCTTGGCACATTCAGAGTATGTGCCAGTGCAGGCAAGACAGGCGAGGCAACTCCAATATAAGCCCCACGTCCACCGCTATGACCATCGCGAGCCCGCTACAGACAGACCGCACACAGACATGGCTCAGTATTTACCCTTAACATTAAAATTCTGCACCGATTCAGGGTTGAAGTCAAGAGATTTCACTTACATTCTTGGCAATGAATCCTGGCGAACTTACTGCCGTTTTCCTGGCAATTACACTGGAACCCCATGGCTGATCGGAGTGTATCGTTACCTTGCTGGCCCATAAGACGAACTGGGTAATTTGCCTACGATCCGGCTACGTCATCGTTTCACGTCTTGGTGCAGGCTCCCACGAGAGAAAGTCCAAGCAAATCCATGACAAGAACCATGGCCAAAGAGACGCCTCGCTTTCAGTCCGCGGTCCGACTGTTCTTCAGGGCAATGCCCCGCCGCCCCATCTGATATAATGACCGGGGCTGACCCCAGGTTGGTCTTGATTGCAACGCCAAAGGAACTGTCAAGATAATGGCAAAGTGGTTCATAATCCTGGGAGCGATCCTTCTCCTGATAGGGGTTGTGCTTCAATTCGCGCCTTGGCTGTTGGGCTGGTTTGGAAAACTGCCGGGCGACATTAGAATCAGGACGGATTCGACCAGCGTCTTCATTCCGATCACCTCCATGATTCTCGTTAGCCTCGTCTTGACCCTGCTGCTGAATCTTCTGAATCGCTGACCACTGAGGCCGCTATGACAAAACACCAGGCAAATCTAATCGAATCCTGGGAGGCAGAAGAGGAGCAGCCCTTCACAGGCTGGGACTTTTCCTACCTTGATGGCCGAATGCTCCAGGACAAACCGACATGGTCCTATTCCACACGCGCACGCGAACTGATGCGTGAATCGACTTCATGCCTCGATATTGCAACCGGCGGCGGCGAGCGTCTGCTCTCGATGAGAAACAGTTGGCCGGAGACCGTTGCCGTAACCGAAGGCTATCCCCCTAACCTCGATCTGGCCCGCCGCCGCCTTGAACCGCTGGGTGTGCGCGTTGTCGAACTGGAAAACGATGAGTATACACCCATGCCTTTCGAGGACGTCGAGTTCGCGCTTGTCTTGAACCGCCACGCTGCGCTCAACGTCGACGAGATCGCACGCATACTTGAGCCAGGGGGCCGGCTTCTCACCCGACAGGTGCACGGCCTCTGGGCTCAGGACCTGCTCGCCGCCTTCGACGCCACGCCGCAGTGGCCGGATGCAGCCCCCGAGAAATACGTGCCGTGGCTGCAAACCGCAGGATTCAACGTTCTCGACGTCAAGGACTGGTCGGGCAGACTCGTGTTTACCGACGTGGGAGCTGTGGTCTACTATCTGAAGGTAGTTCCCTGGCTTGTTCCCGGCTTCTCCGTCGCATCGCACACAGACCAACTGATGGCGCTGCAGAGAACCCTTGAGACTCAAGGCGAGCTCGTCTACATAGCAAGGAACTATCTGATCGAGGCCGAAAAGCCTGGATGATGTTGCTTTTAAGCGGCTCAGGTCGACGAATCCCCTGCAGGAGCCGTGTTCCCTCGTTTGCACCCCTGCTGCCAGGCCCGTCTATCTTTTCACCGCCTTGGCCAACCTCTGAAACAGTCTCGAAGCCCGAATGGCCTCATAACCTGGCCGCAGCCGCACTTCGACCGCACATGCTTTGAGTTCAGGCTCTTTTGAAACCGGGTCCACCTCGGCCAGAGTCAAATTGTTGGCAGCGCTATAAGGGCCCGCCAATCGTCCCCAGTGAAAAGGCATAAAGCAGGCCCCCTCCCGGATACTCTCCGTAACGCGCGCTTCGGCCCAAACCCTGCCTCTGCGCGACCGAACTTCGACCACATCGCCGCTCTCGATCTGCCGGCGCACAGCATCAACGGGATGGATCTCCAGAAAAGGCTGCCGCGCGCCCTTCAAAAGGCTTTCCGACTTACCGGTCCGGGTCATGGTATGCCACTGATTGCGTAAGCGGCCTGTGGTTAGAAGCAGAGGAAACTTCCTGTTCGGCAGTTCGGCGGGAGGTACGAACACTGGTGTATTGAATGTTGCCCTGCCATTAGCTGTAGCAAACACCGGCGCGCCTCCCTCCGTCCCGGTACTCGACCTTGCCTCCGTAGGCAATTCACCGTTGCTGAACTGCTTGTCGGCAGACTGCGGCGAGCGCTCGATGTGCAATCCGGAATACAGTCTCACAGTGCCGGGATGCTCGGCATGGGGCACGGGCCACTGTAGCGGACCTTCTTCTTTGAGTCTGTGTACGCTGACGCCGCTGTAGTCGCAAACTCGACCTCTGGTCAGTTGCGTAAACTCGTCAAAGATCTCCTCCGCCGAATCGTATGAGAAGGCATGTGGAAAACCCAAGGCCGCGCCCACACCGGCGATAATCTGCCAGTCCGGCCTGGCCTGACCGACCGGGTCCACCATGCGCGGCAGATAAGTGATTCGCCGCTCCGAATTGGTCATCACCCCATCCCGCTCCGACCACTGCGCCGCCGGCAGCAGAACGTGGGCGTACAGCGTCGTGTCGGTCGGGTGATAGGCGTCGGTAACGACGAGCAGTTCGAGCTTCTCCATGGCCCTTTCAACTACGTCTATGTTGGGCATCGATACGACCGGGTTGGTGCACATGATCCACATCGCCTTGATATCGCCACGTGCCGCAGCCTCAAACATATCGATGGCGGCCAGCCCAGGCCGGTCGGCAATCTGACCTTCGGGAGCCCCCCAGAACCTCTCCACCTCCTGGCGATGGACAGCGTCTGCAACTGTGCGGTAGCCAGGCAATAAATGCGACAGTCCCCCGGCCTCGCGCCCTCCCATGGCATTTGGCTGCCCTGTCAGGGAAAAGGGTCCACTGCCCTGCTTGCCAATCTGACCGGTTGCCAAATGCAGATTGATCACCGCCTGGTTCTTGGCAACGCCATTCACACTCTGATTCAGTCCCATGCTCCAGAAAGAGAGAACACCGTTCGCCTCTCCAATGAAGCGCGCTGCCTGAATCAAGTCGCTCTCGGAGAGACCGCAAACCTTGGCGGCTGCGGCGGTCGAGACGCTGCCGCAGGCTTCCTTCAACTCCTCAAAGCCGTTCGTGTGCTCGGCTATGAATGCCCGATCAATCATTCCTGCGGAAGTGAGCAGTCCCATCATCCCATTGAGTAGCACCACGTCCGAGCCAGGTCGAAGCGGAAGAAAGAGATCGGCGATGCCCGCTGTACGCGTTTCTCTGGGGTCGACCACGATAACCTTAACGTTTTCCGGGTCCTGTTTCTTCCGCCGCTTAATGCGATTGAACAGGACTGGATGGCAATCGGCCATGTTGCTGCCAATCAGGAAGAAACAGTCCGCGTGGTCGATGTCCTCATAAGCGGGCGGCGGCCCGTCCGAACCAAGCGCCGAGACGTACCCGGCCACTGCCGAGGCCATGCACAGCCTTGAATTGGCATCGAAATTGTTAGTACCGATGAACCCCTTAAGCAGCTTGTTGGCGACATAATAGTCCTCGGTCGTAAACTGGCCGGACCCGTAGAAGGCAACTGCATCCGGGCCGTATTCCCCGGCGATGCGCTTGAGTTCGGCTGCAATGTGAGATGTCGCCTTTTCCCAGGTCACGCTCCGCATGGCCCACTTGGCGGAAGGTGACTTTCTCCCCATGCCGTTCATCCGCATTAGCGGCTCCCGAATCCGGTCCGGCGTATCCAGCGCGCTGGGCAGGTGAATCGGCTTCAGGCACAGATCTCCCAGCGAAGAAGGATGGGCGGGATTGCCGCGCACTTTGGCAACCTTCCCATCGCCAATACCGACTCTCAGTCCGCACCCGACTCCGCAGTAAGGACAGAAAGTGTCGTGCCACTGATCAATCTGCCCGTTGCCAGTGCCAATTCCACGCGAGCCTTCTCTCGATTTCATCGTGTGCTGTGCAGATCCATTTCTGTCGCGATTCACGAGCCTGACCCTCTCTGGCGGTTGTTTGCGGTCAGCGAAGCGATGCCGCAAGAAGCGTCTAGTTGGCGCCGGTCAAGACCGACTCGTCGGCAGCGGCCAGCCGGGCGGCGGTCTCTTCAGCAGCATCCTTCTCCTCTTTTTCAGAGAAACGCACCATCAGCGCCATGAAGGCGCATGCTGCCACCAGAATGCCCAGGATCATGTAGGACTGGCCATACAGCTCCGCTTCCCGCCGAAACAGGAAACCTGCCAGCATCGCGCCGAAATTCCCTCCTGCACCGACGATGCCGGCAATCGCCCCCATCGCACGCTTGTTGATGTAGGGGACGATTGCAAAAGTGGCCCCCTCCGACATCTGCACAAAGAGACTGAAGACAATCAGTGCAGGAATCGCCAGCACCAGCGCCCCCATGTTTGCAAACAAGACCAAGGCGATCCCTTCCAGCAGAAGACATACAAACAGAAACTGCGTCCGCCCCTTCAGTCCGGCACTGCGGTTGATGAAATCGCTGAAAACACCGCCCATGGAACGGGCAAAAATGTTCATCAGACCGAAGAGGCTGGCGACGAGCCCGGCTGTAGCAAGGTTCAGTTCAAATCGGTTGAAAAAATAGAGGGCCGCAGTGCCGTTTATGGTGAGCTCGATGCCGAAACAGGCCGCATAGACGAAAAATAGCGCGACCACTCGTGAGTCCTTGATGGCCTCTACGAACGTGCCTTCAGAATCGCCCGCCGCCGGCATTTCACCGCGCGCCCGCAGTTCACAATAATTGCCGTCGGGCGCATCTTGGGTCAGGAACCAGTAGACAGCCGCCGTTAAGAGCATCGCAATCCCTGGAACGACCATCGCCAACCGCCAGCCCAGCGCCGCGGGCACAAAAGACAGGACTGCGGCGAGCAGGAGCGGCATCGCTGCTTGGGTGACACCACCGCCCAGATTGCCCCAGCCTGCCGTTGTCGCGTTGGCCGCGCCCACAACATTAGGAGCAAACATTACGCTTGTGTGGTACTGGGTTATGACGAAGGAAGCGCCTATCGTGCCAATCAATACCCGCGCAAGAATGAACTGGGTCGGTGTCTGGGCCAGGCCGATACCCATGACCGGCAGCGATCCGAGCAACAACAGGCACGTGTAGACCTTTCGCGAGCCAAAACGGGTACACATTGGACCGATAACCAGTCGCGCCACTATTGTCAGCGAAACAGCCGCAATGACCGAGTTACCCACCTGATCCGGGCTGAGACCGATCGTCGCGATGACGCCGTTGTCCCCCTTCATTAATGGCACAATGCCGAACCAGCCGAAGAAACAGAGGAAGAAAGCGAACCACGTAACATGGAATGCCCGCATCTGCGGTGTGCTGAAGCAGAAAAGATCGATCTTGGTAGCTTTATTCTTGAAGTCCACTGGGAATTTCCTTTGCAGCGAAAGTCGAGTTTTTGCTTAGGCTGTAACTGCGTCCAGGATCGCGTCCGGGACCGCGTCAGACTGGTAGCGGTTAGCGATCACGTCGGCCAGCAGCTCGGTTGTCTCCTCTATCGTCGCCTTCCGGTGGGTCTCGACGCCCAATCTCGCGTCTTCACCCAGACGGCCGCCTTCAAAAATGTTGAATCCGTCGATCACGCTGCCGTCCTGGCGCAAACGGGTTGCTTCCAGTCCGATTTCGGTCAGCCGGTGGCGACCGCATGCGTGAACACACCCCGACACGTTCAGTCGCACCACTTTGTCACGGTCGGGCAACCTCTCCTCCAGTTTGCGCGCGATAGCCAGCGAGATTCCCTTGGTGTCGTTAAGCGCGAAGTGGCAGTGGTCTATGCCCGTACAGGTGACCAGCCCCCGCACGACCCCCGAGGGCGAGGGGCTCCACTCATCCAGCAACGGCTCCGCCAGCAGTTCGTCGAGTCTTCGATCGGGGACGTTGGGGATGATTACATTCTGGTCGTTGGTCAGCCGAATCTCCCTGCTGCCGTATTCGTCCGCCAGTCCGGCAAGCGCAAAGAGCTGCTCCGCTGTGATGCGGCCCGTTGGCACAATCATGCCCACGTAGCTCAGTCCCTCCTGGAACTGCGGATGCACGCCCACGTGGTCCTGTTCAAGCGGGTCAGGGTTGGCGTAGAGCTGGCACGCGCCGGCTGTCGGCAACTTCTCCCCATACGCCTCTGTCACCTCGTCCCGAAAGCGGTCTAGGCCCCACTCGTCGATCAGATACCAAAGTCGTGCCTTGCCCCGCACCGCACGGTTTCCGTTGTCGCGAAATACGGTCAGAACAGCCCGACAAAAGGCCGTCACTTGCGAAGGACGCACGAAAAGGTCTAGTGGGAGTGCAAGATGAGGGTTCCTGCTCCCCATATGTCCGCCAACCACGACATTGAATCCAGGAACAAGGCGGGTTCCCATGCGTCCTGTGGCTGGCGTCAGCCCAATATCGTTGCTCTGCGCGTGCGTGCAGTCCAGACGGCATCCGTTGATCGAGATGTTGAATTTGCGGGGAATGTTCTCGAATTGCGGTCCCAACAGCGAAAGAGCCGTGGCCGCAGTGACCTGACTCGTGTCAATCATCTCATGGCGCGTCAGACCGGTCAGAGGGCAACCGGTTACATTTCTGAAATTGTCCATTCCCGTCTGCTCGGAGCCCAGGCCGACCGACTGCAACTTCTCGACAATTCCCGGCATATCTTCGATGGTGATCCAGCGCAGCTGGATGTTCTGCCGCGTCGTAAAGTCGCCTACGCCTCGCCCATAGTCACGCGAAAGTTCGGCGATTGCACGCAACTGGTTCGAGTTGACGATCCCGTTCGAAATGCGCATTCGCAACATGAAATAGCCCGGCGTCTGCTTGCGATAGAAGAAACCGTGCCATTTGAATAGGTCGTAGTACTCCGGCGGAACTGCATCAAACCCTTCGTCGGCCCAGCGGTAAATGTCTTGAATGAGGCTGAGCGGACTCTTTTTGAGCTTCAGCAATTCAACCTTGTTCAGCTTGGACTTGCCGTTACCGTTTCTCCGCGGCATGTGATCCCGGGCAGAATGGATACTGCTTGCAGAAGGTGAACGCATTGGATAGTGCCCCCTTTCATTGTTACGAATTTCACAACAAGCAAAGCATATTTCAGCGGGGCATGAGTTTGCACGGCCAATTCTGCCAAAAACAGAGCCCGATTATTATGTAAATCGCACAATATACAAGGTGACACGCGAGCCATAAGTCGCGAGCAAGACACAAAATTCAACGTAAACTCCCAACTCTTTGTGCACATCGTACAGACGGCGAGGTTCAGCGCGACCTGAAGAGGTTCCGCGCGACCTGAAGAGGTTCCGCAACTGGCTGAATCTCAGGATGCTGCACGAAGCCTACAGCGCGAGTGGAACTGACTGAGTGACGTGAGTACGCAGAAAGCCGCCGAGCAAGTGTTTGTCGGGCAGCAACGGAAATACGCAGGATCCTCCGCTCGGCAAGGGGGACGCGATCCTGAAGGGCTGCTTGCTCACTTCCGCGATTCGATGATGCCGGGAAGAGACTGAATTGGGGCAATGCGGTGGACGTTGTTTCGCGAGGCGTACTGCTAATCCCGGCCCGAATTGTGGATTCTGGCCTATGTATTGCGCATCCGTTCTGACGCCAGTGGCACTCGCCGGCAGCAGTTGAGCGCAAACACCGAGCGCTTCAGTTTAGTGGCGCCGCAATAGGGAAACCTTCCGCTCTGTCGATTGCGATGGAGCGCAAAGCGGTGTTGGCTAGGAAGTGACGATTGGATCTGTAATGCCTGAAAAGGAGGACTGTGGTGTTGTCAGCACAGTCATGACGTAGTCCGAAACTTTGCTACTCTAGCAGGGTCAGCTCTTGGAGATCAAACGGCCTGCGTCAGACTGCTTGCGAACGCTCACTATGTACCTGTCGGAATCCCTGTAAACCTCACGACTGATATTTCTGCAGAATGCGTCGGGCGACGCTCATCTTGTGGATTTCGTCCGGACCGTCGTAGATGCGGGAGGCCCTCTCGTGGCGGTACCAGTATGCGATCGGTGTGTCGTCGCTCATGCCCAAACCGCCAAGCGCTTGCAGCGCACGGTCCAACACCCGCATCAGCACGCCGGCGACGTAAAACTTGATGATCGAAATCTCGTCTCTGGCCGCGAAAACACCTTCCGTATCGATCTTACGCGCCGTTTCCAACACCATCAGCCGCGACGCGTCTATCTCCGCCCTGCTCTCCGCAATCCACGCCTGTACCATCCCCTGGGAGCCCAGCAGCCGCCCAGGGGCAACCTCCCGCTGCGCGGCCCGGCTGCACATGATATCGAAGGCGCGTTCACAGATCCCGATCCAACGCATACAGTGGTGAATGCGTCCCGGCCCCAACCGGTACTGGGCCAGCGCAAAACCCTTGCCTTCCTCCCCGATGAGGTTGTCTACCGGCACGCGCACATCTTCGAACCAGACCTCCGCGTGGCTGTTCCAGCCGCCGTGGGCCTCGCCCATCACCGAGATGTTCCGCTCAATGTGGAACCCCGGTGTGTCCAGATCTACGATGATCTGGCTGGCCCGTTGATGACGGCTCTCCGCATCCGGGTTCGTCACCGCCATCAGAATGGCAAATGACGCCCCGTCCGCCGCGGTCGTGAACCATTTGTGGCCGTTGATAACGAACTCGCTGCCGTCCCGTACCGCCGTCGTGCTCATCCAGGTTGGATTGGAACCGGCATGTTCCGGTTCAGTCATCGCGAAGCACGAGCGAATCTCGCCCCTGGTGAGCGGCAGCAGGTAGCGCTCCCGTTGCGCCTGTGTGCCGGCATGAATCAGCAACTCCATATTGCCCATGTCGGGCGCCTGGCAACCAAAAGCGTAATGTCCTCCGGGCGTGCGCCCCAACACCTCGCTAACGCGTCCGAACTCAGCCAGTGTCAATCCCTGCCCGCCGTAATCGACCGGAAGGGCTAGACCCCAAAGGCCTGCCTCCTTCACCATCTCCCGTTTCTGATTGAGCAAGGGTTCAACTTCATTCCAGGGCAGACTGATCAGCAACTTTTCGGTCGGTACGACCTCATCGTCGATAAACTGACGTACACGCTGTAAAAGATCGGGAAGAATATCGGATGTCATTGCAAAGTCAAATTCGCTTTCATTGAAATGTCTTGCGATAGCATGCTATCTTGAGACCGGGTCCATTCTCCAGACCGGCCGCTCACACGCCCAGACCGGCATCAACCCACTGGCCGCCGTCGACAAGAAACGTGCCGCCCGTGGTGAAACTACTCGCTTCCGACGCCAGGTAAAGGGCAATGCCGGTTATCTCTTCTGTTTCGGCAATTCTCTTCTGGGGAATAACCCCAAGCACAGTCTGATTGAGCTCCGGGTTCTCCCAGATGGCACGGCTGAAGTCGGTCCTCACGTAGCCCGGCGCGATCGCGTTGACCTGGATCCCCTCTGCCGCCAACTCCGCGGCCAGCACCTCTGTAAGCATCAACACGCCGGCCTTGCTGACGCAGTACACGCCCATCCCCGGCTGCGGCCTTTTCCCGGCAATCGAAGCAACATTGATGATCTTGCCTCCCCCCCGTTTCGACATCTCCGCACTGCATACTTTGGCCATGCGAAAGTAGCCGACCACGTTCACGTCGAGGATCTTGTGCCAGTGACTCTCCTCCGCAGAAAGCACCGGCCCGAAATGAGGGTTCGTCGCAGCATTGTTTACCAGAATGTCGATCCCGCCGAACTCGCGTACCGCCTGTTCTGCCAGAGCTTCTGCCGCCGTCATGTCGCCCGTATGCGCGGCCGCGGCCAGCGCATGGCCGCCCGTGGCCCGAATCGACCCGGCAACCTCGTCAAGAGCTGCCTGCTTGCGGCTGCTCAAAACGACCGCGGCGCCCTTTGCTGCAAAGCAGCGGCTGATCGCCTCGCCAATTCCCCTGGAAGCGCCCGTGATCACTGCCACTTTGCCCGCAAGATCGAAATCAGGAAGATGTCCCAACAGCTTTCTCCTGACGGTGTTGGAGAACACTAAACTCGTTACTATGGAGGGAAGGGATGCTGTCAGTATAGCACCGGGCAGAGTCGCGATCAATCCACCCGACGATCAGTGGTGAATCCCAATATTGGCGCGAACTCTCCACTGTCTTGGGTGAGGACTGAGCCACGACCGGTTCACGATCTTATCTCTCTAGGCCAATCAGAGCACTCTCTCCTCTCTCCTCTCCACTCTCTCCTCGCCTTTGGGCGGTCGGGCCTAGTCGGCCCTCCCTTGTGCGGGGGCGGAGCCCCCGCAACGCCCCCCCCAACAACATCCGTCGCCGACCGGGTGTCGATATTCGTAACAGGTGCCTAATCGAAGGTGTCCAGCCCGACCACGTCCCGCCTGTCCCATCAGATCCCCGTAGGCGCCGGCCCTGTGCCTGCCCTCGCACCCTCCCCACAGGAATCCTCTTGGAGATTCCGGCTTGGTCGTGTACTGCCGTTAACACCAGTCTGTTTCAAGGGCTTCTGTAGATGTTCGCAGGGTCAAGCACCCATTTCTCATTGTGCAACTCGTCAGTCAGAACGCCGCTTCCAACCTGTGTATATTCTCGCCCTGCCATCAGGAAGAGGTCTGGATCGACTCGATACTGTTCCATGCCAACATCGAAAGCATCTCTGGCGCGGAAGAGTCGCGCCACGGCATTCCCCACGCTCCCCGCCAGGACGTGTCCTCGCTCTTCCAGCATCGCCCCGAGCCTGTTGAAGTCGTTTCCCACGAATCCGGGCTTGGGGCCGAAGGTCAACGTCGGCAACGGCCGCTGCGTCCCATCCGGGTCGCGGATCTGGGCCTCCACTTCCCGCCACTGGCGGTAGGGGACCTGTACCAGCTGCTCCATCAAATGAAAGAATGTACACCGAAGGTAGGGCACACCGAGCAGAAGAATATAGGCATCAAATTCATGCAGCTTCCAGAATGGACCGTCTTCCGCCCAGGCTGACGGCCCGTGGCTGGCAGCTATCTCCTTTGCGTGCGCACCCAGGGCGGCAACGGAGTGAAACAGGTGGCAGCTTCTCCGCGCCCCCGGCCGCGTTCTGGTCTCCTCCGTTAGGCGGCCCATTTCAGAAGGATCAAGCACCGGGTCGAAGACAGGATCGGCGCTGCTCGAATGCGAAAAGGTGAAAGTTGGCACGGCAAGGGTACCCGCCGGGCCCAGGACTCGCAGGAACGCATCGACTACGGCCTCCGCGCCGCCTTCAACGTACCCGATGCTGCTCAGCGAGCTATGTACGAACACGATGGCGCCTCTGGGCAATCCCAGCACGCGTAGCGCCTCGCCAATCCTCTCCTCCGTCTGTGGGTCCCCCATTCTTCTCCTCGCCTTTGTGGTCGAATCTTCCCGAATTCTGTCTTTTGTATCCCACCGGTTGACCCCTGTCAACTGCCCTCAGCAGCCAGCGATGCCAACATTTGACAATTTCGGCCACACCGAATATCCTTCTACTATGCATCGGGATTCTTCCAGACAGACGGACTCTTCACACACTGAAGTCAACAGTGCAGCAGCTAGCGCAGCATCGCGCGTGCTGCGGTAGCGGGTAACGCTGTTTACACTGCGCCGTAGGCACCGAAGGAGAGCCACGGCGCAGAAGATACGCAGAGATGCGCCGTGGACAAATCCCACGGCGCTTTTTTGTGGACGAAAACTTCCTCATTCTTCCGCCGCGAGGTCGATGTGAGACTGACAAGGGAAGAGGTTCGGCACGTCGCTGAACTGGCCAAATTACAACTGACTGATGCCGAATTGGACGAATATGCCGGTCAGCTCGCGCAGATTCTGTCCTACGCACAGCAGGTCCAGTCAGTGGATACAAGCGCCGTGGCCCCAACGCCTCAGGTCCTTCCACTCAGCAATGTGCTGGCGGACGACGAGTCGCAGGAATGCCTTCCAAACTCGCAGGCAGTCAAGAACGCACCGGATTCCGACGACGGCTATTTCCGCGTCATCGCCGTTTTCGATGACGGCGGGGCATAGTGGATTACCTATAGGTAACATGGCTTGATGGTTGCAGAGCAGACCAGTGCCCGCTTCCGGCATGGAGGTGGGCAACGATGATGGGCGATCTGAATTCAACGGAGCAGTTGACTTCGCTTGGCGTGGCAGGAGCGCGTGCCGGCTTGGCAGCTGGTCACTTTACCTCCGTCGAGCTTACGAAGGCCTTCCTTGATCGTATCGAGCGAGTGGACGGTAGCTTGCATGCTTTCTTGCGGACGACTCCGGACGAGGCGCTCGAAGCGGCTTCCAACGCAGACTCCGCGCGCGCCCGCGGAGACGCCCGGCCGCTCCTGGGCATCCCGCTCGCCATCAAGGACGTGCTGATGACCAGCGGGATCGAGACGACCGCCGGCAGCCGCATCCTGGAGGGCTTTGTTCCCCCCTACTCCGCCACCGCCGTGAAAAAGCTGCAGGCCGCCGGCGCCATTATACTGGGCAAGACCAATACCGATGAGTTCGCCATGGGGTCGAGCACCGAGAACAGCGGCTTTGGCCCCACCCGCAACCCCTGGGACTTGGAACGTGTGCCAGGCGGCAGCAGCGGTGGCTCCGCAGCCGCAGTGGCCGCCGACGAGGCGCCGGCTGCACTGGGAACTGACACCGGCGGCAGCGTTCGACAACCCGCCTCCTTCTGCGGTATCGTTGGATTGAAGCCCTCTTACGGACGCGTAAGCCGCTACGGGCTGATCGCCTACGGCAGCAGCCTTGATCAGATAGGGCCGATAACCAAGAACGTCGCTGACGCCGCTCTGCTGCTTGAACTGATCGCCGGAGCGGATCCGCACGACAGCACAACCATGCCCGTGAATGCGCCGGACTTTTCGGCAACCTTGACCGGCGACATAGAGGGGATGCGCATCGGCATCCCCGAAGAGTATTTCGTCGAAGGCATCCAGCCGGATGTCGAAGACGCAGTCCGTTCTGCCATCGATCATTTCGCCTCTCTCGGGGCCGAGATCGTACCGATCGGCCTGCCCAATACGCAGCTGGCTTTGCCTGTCTACTATCTGGTCGTTACCGCAGAGGCCAGCGCCAATCTTGCTCGCTATGACGGCATCCGCTTTGGCCTCAGCGTTGACGGTGATTCAATATTCGACCACTTCCGGCAGACGCGCGGCGCCGGGTTCGGCCCCGAGGTGAAGCGCCGCATTATGCTGGGAACCTATGCCCTCAGCGCCGGCTACTACGACGCCTACTATCTGAAAGCCCAGCAAGTTCGCACGCTGATCAAGCAGGACTTCGACGAGGCTTTTGGGGACGTTGATGTCATCCTTTCGCCGACCTCGCCCACTACTGCGTTTCGCATCGGCGAAAAGGTGGCCGATCCGCTCGCGATGATATTGACCGATATTTTTACGACCAGCGCCAATCTGGCCGGCCTGTGTGGGATCAGCGTACCTTGCGGATTCGACGCCGACGAACTGCCCATCGGCCTGCAACTGCTCGGCCCATCTATGGGTGAAGAGAAGATTTTGAGGGCGGCCTACGCCTACGAACAGAGTACGGAGTGGCGCCTGAGGAGACCGGTACTGTGAAAGTCATCTGTTCTTTGAAGCAAAAGAACTGCCTGACTGAATTGGCCCGTAGAGGCCCCAGTAGGTCAACCCCCAGGTCACCAGCTCTGGGCGCGGCCGGTGCAGTTGGCCGGCAATGGCTCGGTTAAGTCGCCGACCGTTGTGGAATCGGCTGAAAAGGCTTCTGTCGAAAACGCAGATGCTCGGGCTCACCCAAGGCATCTGGCAGGCATCGAAACTAACTGTCCCCACAGCATAGAACCAACTAGAGACGAATATGATACTCATGAATACTCCTGAAGCTCCGCCCGCGATTAGGCCCAACATGGCCGACGACCAAACCAACCATACTACAGGCTTGCGACGTTCGCTGGAGAGCCGTCTGAGCACCCGCGTCATGCGCGTGCCGCCTTCTCCCATTCGACGCTTTTTCGATCTCGCTACCACCATGGATGACGTGATCAGCCTGGGAATAGGCGAGCCTGACTACGTAACCCCGAAACCGGTTCTCAATGCCGGGTCGGATAGCCTTCAGCAGGGCAACACCTCCTACACATCCAACGCCGGAACCTTGGAGCTGCGGCAAGCCGTCGCCGACATGCTGACAAACCTCTACGACGCGCCCCAATACGATGCCAGTACGGAAGTACTCATCACTGTCGGCGTCAGTGAAGCGATGTACATTGCCATGCAGGCGCTGCTGGACCCGGGTGACGAAGTACTTGTTCCTCAGCCCTGCTTCGTTTCCTACACCGCCGACGTGATTCTGGCTGGAGGTACCGTTGTCGACATTCCCACCTACGCCGCCAACAACTTCGTCCTGACGCCAGCACAACTTGAGGAAGCCATCACCCCGCGCACCAAGGTCCTTCTCATCGGCTATCCCTGCAATCCAACCGGGGCCGTTATGAATCGCGAGGAGCTCTCAGCCATCGCGCAGGTTGCCGAAAAGCACGACCTGATCGTCATCTCCGACGAAATCTACGATCGCCTCGTCTACGATGACCACGAGCACGTCATGTTCGCCGCCCTGCCGGGCATGGCCGAGCGCACCATCCATCTCGGCGGGATGAGCAAAGATTACGCCATGACCGGCTGGCGCATAGGCTATGCCGCAGGCCCGGCGGAGCTGCTCGGCGCCATGCGTCGTATCCACCAGTACCTCATCATGTCCGCGCCCACCGGCGGTCAGGCCGCCGCGTTGCGTGCACTGACCGACCCCGCCGCCGAATCCGCCGTGCAGGAGATGGTCGCCAGCTACGGCGAACGCCGCCGCTTCCTCGTCGACGGCCTCAACGAAATCGGCCTCGACTGCTTCGAACCAAAAGGCGCATTCTACGCCTTCCCCAGCGTTCAGCGCACCGGCATGGACGAATTTGTGTTTGCTGAGAAGCTCTTGAACGAGGAACGCGTGGCCGTCATTCCGGGCAGTGGCTTCGGCGCCGGCGGCCAGGGACACGTCCGCTGCGCCTACCCCGTCGAAATGCCGAAGCTCGAACTTGCCTTGGAACGGATGTATCGATTCCTGCGGCGCCACGGCGTTTAGCTGCACCAGAACTCAAGCTACTCGGGCTCTCCAGGTGTTCCTTGCTATTCGCGCTGCTGGCAAAGTGGAACCGGCTACTGGCTTGGTGTCGGAGTTGGGCTGGGGGTCGGTGACGGTTCAGGCGTCGAATCGGCAGTCGGCGATTGGGTGGCAGTCGGCGTGACCGTCGGCGAGGGGGAATTCACGCTCGGCAGCAGCAACTGCACCGGCAAAGACGAAATGGTGAGCGACATCGCTGCCGACGCATCGATTCTCCCGTGACCGAACTTGTCGTCCTTGCTGGCGTCGCCCAAATCGACCGCGCTCTGCTGGATCACTGCTTCCACCTCTGCTGAGGACAAGCTCGGAGCTGCCGACAGGATCAGGGCGGCCAGTCCGACCACGTGAGGCGTTGCCAGGCTCGTTCCGTTCACCGATCGATACTCCTCATGTGTCGGGGGAAACGGGCTGTAAATGCTTACCCCAGGCGCCGCAATATCGACAAAGGTGCCCGCGCTTGAGAACCAGGCGTGGGCATCGTCTCTGTCAGTCGCGCCCACCGCAATCACGTTGTCGAGCGCAGCAGGATAGGTTACGGGATTTCCCTGTTCATAGAGGTTCCCGGACGCCGAGAACACGAGAGCGCCTTCATTCGCAGCGTAGTTGATAGCGCTCTGCATCCCAAATGACGGGCCAAAACTGATGATACTGATGTTTATGACGTCTGCGCCCTCGTCCGCAGCCCAATAGAGCGCGCACGTAAGGTTGCTGCTAACGCCCTGACCCTGGCTGTCCAGCACTTTCACTGGCAAGATCTGGGCGTTCCAGGCCAGGCCGGCTATGCCCCTCTCGTTATGCGCAGCGGCCGCAGCCACCCCAGCCACCAAGGTTCCGTGTCCGTAATCGTCGTCCGCTTCGGAGTCTTCATTGACGAAATCGTACCCCTCCAGAACACGCGCCGACAGTTCAGGATGGTCCAGGTCGACCCCTGAATCGATCACCGCAATAATTACATTGCTGCCGGTGGAAACCTTCCAGGCCGCTTCAGCACTGATCTTGGCCAGCGCCCACTGCCTGTCGTAGAAGGGGTCGTTTGGCGTTCCCCCACCATTCGCTGTCAGCAAGGTCGATTGCCTCAGCCTTGATCCGGCGCCGCCATAGCTGACTACTCCTCCCTCCTTAGCGGCATTCTCACCAGCCGAGGCCGCGAAGATCAAATAGTCCGGTTCAGCGTATTCCACCGCTGGATCCAGCATGAATGCCTCCGCCGCCTCCAGTTCCGTTCCCGGACGCACACTGTGCAAGCGTACGGAGCCACAGGACATCGAGGAGGGTTGCAGGTCATACTCTTTAGCCGTCTCCGTCATCGAAACGGAGGAAAAACCGGAATTGAACTTGATCAGTATGCGGCCGGACGCGTATGTTTCCTGCTTTCCTATCAGTCTCGGAGACCGCAGTCTACCCGAACAGGAAGATAGCAATGGGAGCAGGAGAATGAGGCAGAGTGAAATGAGAACTGAGCGACTAAGGGAGGAAGTAACCATTGAAAAGCAGCAAAGAAGCGCCGAAAAGCCCCGTAAGTCCAAATGTTTGAAAATGCAAGCACTGGGCTCACGCCTCTGACAATCTGACGAACGCTTCAGCGCTGTTCCACAGGCCTCAAGGATTATATCATATCAAGAAATCCAGTCTACAACGTTTCCAAGAGGCAGCAGGCCCTCACCACGAGGTCCCGCCGCTCGTCCGTTCCCTACACCAGACCAATGGGGGCATCAGTTCCTATCTCTCTGTCCGCATTGAAGGAACTCTGGATGGCACCAGCTGACCTGCAGGCCATTTCCTGCCATCTGCATTCCACCCGGAACCACCTGAACTCTTGACGCATATATCGGCGTCGAGTACCATTTCTATGCACCGGTAACACCTCTATCCACATTTCAAGATGAATTCACATGCCTGAACACAATACTTTAATCCAAAATGCACGCATCGTTGACGGCTCGGGTTCTCCTTGGCGCTACGGTGACGTGACCATGGCAAATGATCGCATCGCAGCAGTCGCTCCACCCGGCTCCATCCCAACAGAGAATTGCGCCGAAGTCGTGGACGCCAGCGGGCACGTAGTCTGTCCCGGATTTGTCGACATCCTCAGCCACTCGATCCTGTCGCTCATGGTGGACGGCCGCAGCCTCTCCAAAATCTCACAGGGCGTCACCACAGAAGTGATGGGCGAGGGATCGACCCCCGCCCCCGTTGGCGGCAGAAACAGCGCCGAAATGCCCGTTCATCAGTTCACCCAACTGCTGAATCCCGAATGGGCCGACCGTATGGCCTCCTGGACCCGTTTCCGCGACTGGCTGGAGGCCATGACTGATCAGGGCGTTTCACCCAATATCGGCTCCTTCCTCGGCGGCGGCACGCTTCGCAAATACGCCATGGGTATGGATATGCGTCCGCCCACCGACGACGAGATGGCGACGATGAAGCGGGTTACCGCCGAGGCTATGGAAGACGGCGCCTTCGGCGTCTCTTTCGCGCTGATCTACCCGCCTTCCAGCTATGCCGCGACCGACGAAATCATCGAGATCGCCAGCGCCTTCCGCCCCTACAACGGAATCTACATCACCCACCTGCGCTCGGAAGCCGACGCCTTTATGGAGGGGCTGGAGGAAGCGCTTTCCATCGGCCGCAATGCCGATGTTCCGGTAGAGATATATCACCTGAAGGCAGCCGGAACCCGCAACTGGCACAAAATGGCCTCAGCAATGGAGCGCATTACCGAAGCCCGGTCACATGGAATCGATGTCACTGCAGATATGTACACCTACCCGGCTGCAGGAACCGGGCTGACTTCCGTGTTGCCCCCTTGGGCTGCAGCCGGCGACAAGCTGTATGAGAACATACGCGATACCGCTATGCGCGCCAAGATCAAAGAAGCTGCCCTCCATCCGACCGGTGACTGGGAGGCAATGGCCGACTTGGTAGGACCGCAGGGCGTGATGCCAGTTGGCTTCCTGAAAGAGGAAAATCAGAAGTATGTGGGCAAGCTCCTCTCAGAGATCGCAACAGAAATGGGCGTGGACTGGCCTGACGCGGCCATGGACCTGCTTGCATCCGAAGAGCAGCGCATCAGCACCTTCTATTTCGTGATGAGTGAAGAGAACCTGCGGCGTCAGCTGCAGCAGCCCTGGATCATGATCTCCACCGACGCCGGTGGGCTGGATCCCACCTGGGCCGCGCCAACCGGCCCCTACCATCCACGCGCCTACGGCACCTACAGCCGCGTATTGGGAAAGTACGTGCGCGAAGAAAAAGTGATATCGCTGGAGGACGCAGTGCGCAAGATGTCGTCGGCACTCTGCGACCGGCTCGGACTGCTTGACCGGGGCCAGCTGCGCGAGGGCTTCTTCGCCGACGTGGTGATCTTCGATCCGCAGACAGTCGGCGACCGGGCTACATTCACCGACCCGCACCAGCTCTCCCTCGGTGTGCGCGATGTCTGGGTCAACGGCGAACGCGTCTTCAGAGATGGCGCGCACACCGGAGCCACGCCGGGTCGCATTGTTTCCGGTCCAGGACGGCGAGCATAACTACAGCCGACACCGCACCATACTTGGCGGGCCAGCTCTACCTGGCCTCTTGGCAGGCAACCTGATGTCGATATCTTCCACTATCGAAAGCTATCTGGAGGCTGCGGACACCGGTACGGCCTATACGCGCCGCACCTACCGTACCGCGATGAATCTTTTCCGCCAATATCTGGGCGAAAAAGGGATCCCGCCGGACGTCAAGGACCTTGAAGACCTCGATGTCGACCGACTCCTGGCGTTTTCTACCTGGCTCCTGGAGGCGGCCAGTATCGGCCAGCGAACATTGACCACCTATCTGGCCGCCATGATGGCCTGGGTCAGCTACCTGCAGGTGCGGGGCTGGCTGCCGTTCACGCCGCAGGAGTTGGCGCGCCTGCAGGAAGGGATCAAGCACGTTCGTAGAACGCAACGCCCACCGGAGCTGATACCCCATCCCCCACGGCCTGAGGAGATGGAGCTCCTGGTCACTGCAGCACGCGAGACCGTCCTGCGCCGGCCGGATGATCCGCGTGAACGGCTTGCCAGGCTGCGAGACATCGCTATCGTGGAAACGCTGCGCTGCACGGGGCTGCGGGTCGGGGAACTGGTCAGCATCACACGCAAACAGTTGGAAGACCAGGATAGGGCAGTGTGGGTCGTCGGCAAGGGCAACAAAGTCCGGCGCGTCTACTTCGACGAACGGTCCTGGGACGCGATCCACCGTTACTTGCAGGCGAGGCAACAGGTCGACGGCGCCACGGGTCGCCCCCTGTCCGAGTTGCCCGTCTTTGCCCGCCATGATAGAAGGGCCGGCTCGAAAGTACTGCCTCTCTCGACCCAATCCATTCAAAACACCATCCGCCGCCTGGCCGAAGCCGCAGGCCTGGGCGCGAAGGGCATTACCCCCCACGCCCTCCGACACTATTTCGCTACCCGTATCTACCAGACCACACACGACCTGGCCGTCACCCAGACAGCGCTGGGACACGCGAGTCCCAACACGACCCGCATCTACGCAAAGCTTGAGGACAACGCGGTGCGGGACGCCCATCGCGAGGCGTTCGAATCGAAGTGAGTGATGGGAAACAGTTGGCGGCCCGCGGCCAGAAACTCTACTCTTGCCCCTCCCCGGTGTGCGGTTTAGCCATCAGCAGCCAGTAGGGAATGAAACCGTAGTACCAGGCAAGTAGCAGTGCGATTCGCAACCCGTGTAAGCCGTCCCGCCATCCCCTCAAAGTGACGAAACGACGCTGCAGCTCCCGTACCGGCTGAAGAATCAAGCTGTGCGGCCTTGGTTGAACACCCTCTTGCTCGAGAATCCTGGCTTCGTACCGGGCGTAGGTTCGCTGCTTGCGGTGAAACTGCTGCCAATTCGCGTAGTTGTAGTGCAATAGAGGCTCTGCCAGCACTCCGTCCTCCCCCTCCAGAATGACGACTTCGTGGACCTCCCGGCGCAGGTCGTAACGGGCAGAGCCCCTCCGCAAAAGGCGCAACTGATAATCGGGGAAGAACCCGCCCCCCTGCATTTCGTGGCCGACGATAAAGTTTCGTCGCGGAATCCAGAAGCCCGCTCGGCGCCCATCCTGGCACGCTTGCAAGACCTCACGTGCCAGCGCAGGCGTGGCCCGTTCGTCCGCGTCAATGAACAGAATCCACTCACTGTTGATGCTGTCGAGCGCGGCCTGCCGCTGCCGTCCGTAGTCGTCGAAGGGACGCGCGACCACAAGGGCGCCTGCCCCCTGCGCAAGGCCCCGCGTCCTGTCCTGACTGCACGAGTCCCAGACCACGACTTTGTCTGTCCAGCCCCTCAGTGCGGCGATGCAGTCCGCAATGTTTTCAGATTCATCCTTGGTGAGGATTACTGCTGTTAGACCCAATGTCAACCGAAGAATCCTCCACTGCGTAGACTCTCATTCCTCTGGCTGTCCTCAACGACGCCTACCGTGCCTATCCGACGAAGCTCAGTACTTTTGCATACGCGTCGAGCTGGTCCCCCAACCGATCGCCGCTTAGAAGGCCTCGGGCAAACTGGCGGCGGGCGGCCATCCCGTTCAAGGCCAAACCTAGGCGCACGAGTGGCCGCAAAAGCAGATGAAACCCCTGCGGATAGCGGTGTGCATAGATCCTGAAGAAGCGGAAACGGCTGGCCCACAACCGTTCGAATGACCGCCAGCGGACCTGGCTGCTGCTGCGGCCCTCGTAGTGAACTATCTGCGCCGTGGGCACTGCATAAGTCGCCTTCCCTGCCTCACGCATACGCAGGCACCAGTCCATCTCCTCACAGTACATGAAGTAGCCTTCATCCAGTAGGCCGACCGCTCGGATGCTCTCTCCCCGCGCCATCAGCGCAGCACCGAGCACAAAGTCGACCGGGAATGGCGTGACGCCCAGCCACTGCTGCCAGGGATACCGCCCGTTCAGCCGGCTGTGCAAGAGGCCATGCATCAGGCGGCTCAGGCCCGGCAGCCCCGCCAGAGGTATGAGATCGAGAGCGATTTGCGCCAGTCCTGGAAACGCAAAGCCTCCATGTTGCAGCGTTCCGTCTCCATAATGTAGTCGCGGGCCGCACACCCCTGACTTCGGGTTGTCCCGCATGAATGAGGCCAGCTTGCCCAATGCGTCGTCCACAACCTCTGTGTCCGGATTCAGGAGTAGAACGAGATCGGGTGCCGAGGCAGCGCGTTCCTCGCTGTCTGCGCCAAAACCCAACCCTCTGAGCGCGAAGTTATTCGCGCGCGTAAAGCCAAGGTTTTCGTTCATGGCGATGAGATTGACGTTCGGGAACGCATCGGCCACCATCTGCGCGCTGCCGTCCTGGCTGGCGTTGTCGACGACCGTTACGTCAACGACCAACCAATCAACGCTCAGCCCCGCCGAGTCAAAAACGCTCTGCAGGCAAAGGCGCAACAGGTCGCGCACATTGTATGAGACGACAATAACTGCCAAGCGCATAGATCTGTCTTCAAGTTGGTCTGACGCCAAGCTTCTGGCTCGCCGCTCACTCCGTTCCAACATTTACGGTGATACGGTCGATGAAATCATTGGGGTGGCCGTAAGCCTCATGAATCAACCCGCCCCACCACAAAACGTTCCCACCTGGCGGCCTCCCATCGAAAAGTATGCAGCCGCTGACCGCGCCTGATTTTCCGGGCATCAGATACCAGGCACTTTCACCTTCGATTTCAAGGTTTTCCAGGTCCTCCTGGCGTCCGATAGCCCACCGGAAGGGATAGGGATACCCGGTTGTGCTGAAATTGAGTCCAAACCGAAACACACCGGGCCGTTCAAACCAGTACTTGCCCAGGTTTTCTGGCCTCGAAGCGATAGTGTTGAACGTCTCATTGATGAAGTCCTCGGGGAAGTGGTACTCCTGCCCCGGCCAGGGACCATTGGTGCGGACAGGCACGTCGCCTTCATTTTTCACAAGGGCGTTGAAGCACAGCTTCTGACCGAGCGGTACACTAACGACTCGATTGACTTCGTTAACCCAGTCGATCTCGCCCTGAACTACGTCAGCCCGCGGCCTGCCTCCCATTTCTATCGTTAGAGTCCGAGTCACTCGCACGCGATTCCCGGCAAGGTCGTTTGCCTCGCCAACCACCAGGTAATCGCCGTCAGGAGGAGGTTCTGCATTTAAGTCCACGCCGCCAAAATACTTATATGTGTGATTGCCAGCTTCCTCAGGTTCGATAGTGCTCGGCCCCTCCGCGATATGCACCTTCAGGCTGGGCCTGTCTGGGTCCACAAGGTAGACCTGAATGTTCTGCACCTCCTTAGTCAGGTTGTAGGAGATACTCACCCAGTCGTCCCGCAACCCATCCAGATTGGGACGAAATACCGTGGGCATGACCGCAAAGCTTTCCAATCTCGGCACTTCCGTGTCGCCGTTCTCCAGGGTGATTGTGCCGTCCGCAGTTTCCGTGTTGGCGCTGTCGTCCAACGCCTGAACGAACCAACGATACTTTCCATCAGGCAAGACACGGCTGAGGACTTCATTGGTCCCGCCGTCCATCTGCTCAATCAGTGGTTCATCCATCACACCTCCCCACAGCACAATGTAGCTGCCGGGAGAGCGGCGTCGGTCCTTGCGAAAGTAGAACAGGTCGCCTTCCTCATTTTCAAAAAAGATGCTGACGTAAGCGGAGCGGCTGAGGGTATAGCGAATCTCGGTAACGTCGGTGTCGCCGTCGGCGTTGGGAGATATCTGATCCGGCGCCACTGTCACGTCCCGCAGTAGCGGCCCAAAGCCCACATCCAGCCGGCCGCAGCCGGCCAGAAGCAGGGCGAGTACAACAGAACAAAAGGTAATCTTGGTCATGGCAAAGAGGGCGGAAACTTCAGTTTAGAGGACTAGGCAAGAGCATCGAGCACTTTCGTAACGCCGTCAATGGTCTCCTCCACTTCCGAATTACCCATGTAGGGGTCCACATTAAGTACGACCGATCGGGCAAGAATGTCGAGCGAACGCTGGCACATGTCCGGTGAATAGGCAATATCTCGTCTAGCCCAGCGCCAGGGTCCCCCGGCTTCCGTCCACGTGCGTTTCGAAAGAATGGGAAGCCAGTGTGCGTACACGTGGATATCCTGCCGTTCCGGCCGGTAAAGCACGCCCGCAGAGATGTTCTCAGCGTTCAGAGCGTGCGCGACCGATTGGGCCTTGGCAGGCGTTTCCACGAACATCGCCAGTGTGATGGCACTGTCTCCCTCAGGATCGGGAATATCTCGAAAAGTGACACCTCTACTCGCGGCGGTCGAACTGATACCGGCCAGCAACATCGCCTTCCTTGCCCGGGCGGCTTCTACAATGCCCTGCAGTCGTCCCAGTTGCACCAGGCCGATAGCCGCCGGCATCTCCGCCATCCGAAAGTTGGCGCCCCACAGTACCTCAACGTCCGCTATCTCCAGCCGGTTCCACGCGGCCACGTCGTGAAACATGAATGCCCGTTGCCAGACCTGCTGGTCGCTGGTCGTCACCATGCCCCCCTCACCCGTCGTGATGATCTTGCTGAACTGCAGGCTGAAGCAGCCGGCGTCGCCCATAGAACCGAGCCTGCGGCCCTGGAAGCTGGCCCCGTTTCCCTGGGCACAGTCTTCGATCACCCTCAACCCGTGACGCTTGGCGATCTCAAGAATGGCGTCCATCCGCGCCATCGCCCCGCGCATATGCACCGGCATGATCGCCTTGGTGTGCGGGCTGATCTTGCGCTCCACATCGGCCGGGTCGAGCGTCAATGATTCATCGATTTCGGCAATGATCGGAATCCCTCCGACCGCCAGGACAGCCGTAGCCGAGGCCATCCACGTGTAGGCCGGCAAAATCACCTCGTCACCCGGCCCAATGCCAATCCCCTGCAGTCCGCTTATCAACGCCGCGGTGCCGGACGTGACCGCCAGTGCATGGATTGTGCCGACCGATGACGCAAACGCCCGCTCAAACCGGTCCGCCTTCGATTCGCCGTCTTCATGGCCCGAAAAGCGGAACAGTCGCTTTGCGCGCAATACGTCGAGAACGGCCTGCTCTTCCGCCTCATCTATAGCCTGCCCACCGGGGGCCAGCGACGAATCCCTTCTGCTGCGGGCAGGCGCCCCACCGTCTATGGCAAGCCGCGACGCGCTTTTCGCTGTCATGCATCTACCTCCATTACGGTCCGACAATCATCCAAACTACGACCAGGAAGAACCCGGCGCGCACCATCATTTCCGGCCCTCCTGGGTTCCTCTGCAAGCGCGACCAGTATAACATAGGGCCGGGCGGTTGACAGTCTGCGGGAGTCGTGTTTAACTTCCCGAACTGTTCCGACCGAACATGAAAAACTCTGGAGTCTAAGAATATGGACAGAATTCGATGGGGTATTCTGGGTACCGGACGCATCGCCGGAGACTTTGCAACCGGGCTTGCAGCCGAGTCCGATGCCGAAATCGTCGCCGTGGGTTCGCGTGCGCAGCACACCGCAGACGAGTTTGCCGACAGATTCGGAATCCCGAATCGGCATCCCACTTACGACGCACTTGCCGCCGACCCAGATGTCGACATCATCTATATCGCCACCCCGCACACCTTGCACAAAGAGAATACAATCAGCTGCTTGAACGCCGGCAAGGCCGTGCTGTGCGAGAAACCCTTCGCCATCAATAGCGCCGAAGCACAGGAGATGATCGACTGCGCCCGCGCCAATGGCATTTTCCTGATGGAGGCGATGTGGACGCGTTTCCTCCCTCACATCCGCGAGATGGTTCGTCGCATCGAAGACGGGCAGATCGGCGACATCCGCCTCTTCCAGGGAGACTTCTGCTATCGCGCCCCGGTCAATCCGGGAAGCCGCGCTTTCAACCCCGACTTGGGCGGCGGCGCCTTGCTGGACATCGGTGTATATCCGATTTCGCTGGTCCATCACCTGCTGGGGGGCCCTGCCCGCATCGCGTCGCTGGCGCACCTGGGCGAGACCGGCGTCGACGAGTTGGCCGGCATGCTCTTCCAGTACGAGGACGGCGCTCTTGCCGTGATGTCAACTGCGGTCCGCGCCAACACGCCCCATTCGCTGCACATCAGCGGGACAAAGGGCGAGATTCGCGCTCATGACCGCTGGTGGGCCCCGTCAGGGTTCACAATCCGTCGCGACGGCCACGAGCAGGAAACGGTACGCCCGGATTATATTGGCAATGGATGGAACTATCAGGCCGTCGAATGCGGCCGCTGCCTGCGTGAGGGCCTCACCGAACACGAGCTCATGCCACTGGACGAGTCTCTGGCTATCATGCGCCTGATGGACGGGTTGCGCGAAGACTGGGGGCTGCGCTACCCGATGGAATGAGGACGAGACCTGACACGATTGATACTTCAAGAGCAGCCACACGGCTGCTCTTTTCGTTTACCCGACCGCTTTCCGGCAGTAATACAAGCTGCCACGCAGTAGGTCCACAATCCGGCTGTCAGGCGCACCCGCCTCCAGGGCGTCGGGATGCAATTCCAGCGAAATGGAATAGGGGTAACCGTCCGCGGCCATGCGAGACAGCAATGCGTTGAGCCGCAGCGAGCCGTCCTCGGGGCGGCGGTGTTCGCTGCCGTCGAAGTTGCTCAGATGCACGTGCTTCACGCGCTGCCCCCAGCGATCATAGGCCTCCAGCGGGTCAAGTCCCCACGTGCCCAGGTGGGTCGTGTCCAAGGTTATGTGAGGAAAGCGAGTGATGTCGTCGAGTGTTGTGCGGCTATGCGCGTTCCAACGGGCCGGGTTGACGCGCCTGCCCAAAAAGCGGGCGGCAGGCAGGTTTTCGATGCAAAGCAGTATGTCCGTAGAGGTTTGGAGCGCCGCGTAACCTTCAGAAAGCCAGGTCGCGTACTGGCGGCCGGAATCGAAAGGATTCGGCAGCAAGAGACTGCGCCCCGCCGTCTGCAGAAACGCATATCCGAAACGCATGGGGAGGTGGTGGACCACCACCTGCGCTCGCAGTTCCGTGGCCAGTTCTGCCGTGCGGGCAATGGCGCCGTGCTCTGTTTCTCCCCAGCCGCTGCAGTTGCGGCTGAATGGGCTGTGGAGGGCCGGGATGGACAACGAGTGGCTTTCCATCAGGTGTTGCAAGTAGTCGGACTGGCGAGTGTCCCAGCGATGATCGATGAGCATCTCGATGCCGTCGAAGCCTGCCTCAGCAGCAAAGGCAAAGACGCGGTCAATGCTGTAGTTGTACAGGGAACCGGTGGACAGGATGAATCGCATGTCTGTTCTCTCAACAGGTGTCGCTTGCGCCTGACACCAGTATGCAAGACGGCCGGGCCGTCACAGGGGCAACGTCAAACGGGAACGACCCTCGTCACGAATTGCGCAAATGAAGTCGGACGGCGGCCCAGCAACCAGCCCAGGACGTTTCCATTGCCTATCAGTCCGTAGCGGTCGTAATATCGAAACATCGCGGCCAGGTATTCCATCGTCTCGGAGGGCATCCCGCTGGCACTGGCCGAACTCTCCCACTTTTCTAGTTGTGTTTCAACGGCTTCAACCGGTCGTTGCAAGCGGTGCGAAAAAGCCTGGGCTATCTCCTCCGAGGAGAGATTCGCGGGCCCGGCCAGTTCGTAAATCGCTCCATCATGGCCGGATTCGGTCAGCACGCGTGCAGCGGCCAGGGCAACGTCAACCAGGTCAACGAGCGCGAAGCGAGCCTGAACGCTGTAAGGTAACACATACCTGCCTTTCGTCGAAATGTCATCCACGTAGGCAAGCGCGTTCTGCATGTATGCACAAGGTTGGAGAATTGTGAATGGCATGCCGCCGCGAAAAATCTCCTCTTCCACACGCAGCTTCTGCCAGTGATGGGGCATCTCTTCTGTCTGCGGGTGCAGTACCGAATGGTAAACAATGCGTCTGACGCCGGCTGTTCGTGCAGCCTCCATCGCCAACCGGCCGACCTCAAGCTCGCGTGGATACATATTGGGGCAGATGAGATAGAGCGCATCCACCCCGATGCACGCCTCCGTCCACAACCGCGCATCCGCCAGGTCGCCGACAACCGTATCGGCTGCAGGCAGGCCGTGGACTTGCTCGGGACGTCGCAGCCAGGCGCGCGTCGGCCGTCCAGTCTGGGCCAGCGCATCAAGGACAGCCCTCCCGGACTTGCCGGCCGCGCCTGTCACTAGGATCATGTGGGAATTATCTCATTGACGGGAACGGAAAAACTCTTCAAAACAACAGAACTGGCAGTTTCCCCTTCACCCCATTTTCCGTGCTGTTCGTAAGTTCCATCCTGTAAGACATGAATCTCGACTGACCGACCGTGGGGATCGATTATCCAGTATTCCTCCACTCCAGCCTCAGCGTAGAGATCATACTTCAGTTTACGGTCATGTGCAGGGTTGGAAGGGGACAGCACTTCAACTACCAGGTCAGGCGCGCCCTGAATGTTGAGTTCGTCGATGATATGGAGACTTTCACGGCGAATGACGACAATGTCAGGCTGCACAGGGTCACCAATTCTATCTGGAAGAATTACGTCAATGGGGGCAACGAATGCTGTTCCTATGTCAGAACTCTCAAGAAATCCTTCCAAAAAATATGATAGACGTGTAATGACTCGCTGGTGCAAAGGTCTCGGCGCCGCCGACATATAGAGTTCTCCCCGGATTACTTCGTAGCGCTTGCCGTCATCTGGGAGAAGGGCATAGTCCTCATACGTCCACACGCCCCCGGCCGGAAGCTGCACAGTTTGTGTTTCATATATAGCTGTCACCGATTCCCGCACTTTCCGCACTTATCCTATCCTTTTCCGAATGCAGACAGCCGCGCTAAGTGGCCGGCAACCCGGAAAGTTACCGGCCACTCATGACTCGCTGTTTTTCAAATGATCAAGCGACTATTCGCCGCCCTCGACCAGTTCGACTTCGATGGGTGTGTAGCTGTCCCCCATCGTGTCGCCATCCAGCAGTTCGAGGGCCGCTTCAGCCAGGTCCGTGCGGAATGCGCCGTCGCTCGGCGCTTCGGAAATGACGCCGCCGTCAACCGACACCTGTACTGTCTGGTCCCACAGCCCCTGGTCCATCACGCCGATTCCTGCCGGTGAAGGCCAGATCAGCTTGTTGATCTCGTTCAACTGCCAGCTCATGTGACTGTGGCCGAGAGTAGGACCATTGTCCAGAACCACCTGCACACATTCGTTGAAATTGTCTCGGCAGAACTGCCAGCCCTTGAAGCTGGCAGCCAGGAATCGAATGGCGATATCCTCATTCCCTTCCTCTGCCAGCCAGGCTTCACGCGCAAAGACATGGTCCTGAAGCATGGCAGTGCCGACGTCGTTGAAGTCGATGACCACCAGATCGGACGGCTGATAGAGTTCACCCGTCTCAGGGTTGACAGCCTCCAACACCTGGGCGTACTCGTTGTAGATCATCGCCTGCGCCGCGTCGAGTTCCCGGTTGAGCAGAGCCAGCATGTCGAAGCTCTGTTGAATGATGGTGACATCGTCAGGGTTGTTCGGGTCAATGCCCTCTGCCCGCATCGCCACGAACAGCTCATGCTCATTGCCGAATCCCCAGGTTCCGACCTTCTTGCCGGCCATGTCGGCGATGGTTTCCACCGGCGCGTCGGCCCAGGAGACCTCGAGCGTGCCGCTGCGCTGGAATACCTGGCCGATATTCACCAGATCTGCCCCTTCAGCCCGCGATGCCAGCACCTTGGGCACCCAGGCCAGACCGAACTCGGCTTGTCCGGACGCGACCACCTGCTGGGGCACAATGTCGACCGCGCCTTCAAGAATGGTCACGTCCAGGCATTGCTCCGCATAGAAGCCCTGATCGACAGCGGCAAAATAGCCGGCGAACTGGGACTGGACCACCCACTGGAGTTGCAGCTTGACCTCCGCCATTTCGGCGCAACCCTCGTCTGCCGGCGCCATCTCCTCGCCGGAATCCGCTGCCGGTGCTGCAGGCACGCAGGCTCCCAAAACAAGGATCAGGAGTACACATCCAGTCAGTAAAAGTGATGTTCGATTCTTCATGAGATCCTCCCGATGAACTGTGAATTGCGTGAAATCGCTCTGTCTAGGCGCGGAAAGTCGGATGCCAGGGCAGGGCCAAACGTTCCGCAAATAGGATGACGAGATAGATTGTGATTCCAATTAGACAAGCAACGAGAATGGCAGCCCAAGCCGATGCGAAACGGAACAGCGCCGCCTCCTGCGTAATGAAGACGCCCAGAGCAATGCGGGGGCCCCCGAAATACTCGCCCACGATCGCCCCGATCATGGCCAGCGCCCCTGCTACTTTCAAGCCGCTGAACAGTGACGGCAGCGCGCTGGGGATCCGTAGTTTGAACAGAATTTCGGAGTCGCTGGCTGCGTAGGAGTGCATCAGTTCCAGCGAACGGCTGTCGACTGAAATCAAACCGCGCAAAGTATTGATCATGATTGGAAAGAAGATCATGACCGTTACAATTGCCATTTTCGAAAACGGATTGTCGATGCCAAACCAGTTGTTCATGATCGGCGCAAAAGCAATGATGGGCATTGAATTTGCCGCGATGGCAAAGGGAAGCAGGGCCTCGCGCGTGGCGCTCCACCGGGTCGTGGCTAGCGCAACCGCGATGCCTGCCAGCGTGCCCATCGCCATGCCCCCCAACGCTTCCTTCAACGTGAACCAGCTGGCCGCCAGGATTGGCGTCAGGTTTCTTCCCTTCAATACCGAGACACTGCGGCCCCCAAGTCCGAACTCCAGCCAGCGCGCCTCCTGCATGGTCGCCCGGACTTCAGGCGTCAGTTCGCCAGACAAAAGTACGATGAAACCGTTATCTAAGGATAGCTCTGCGTCCGAGTCTCCTCGAGAAGCCGACCCGTCGAGTACGACCACCTGAAAGAGATTGCCAGCGATCGCCGACGGCTTCGGCAACAGGAACTGCTGGATGTTGAAGGCGGTCACCAGCGCTTCCCACAAAAAAACGAGCGCAACCAGAATCAGGACCGGTGCCCAGATACGCTGCCTGCTCTCGCTCATGCAGGCGCCCTGTTGCTTTCCTGGCCACCTTCGCTGATGCGCAGCGCCTCCCTTACCTCTGTCTCCAACTCGAAGAAGCGCACCTTGCTGCGGGTCTCCGCATTTCTCGGCTGGGGCAGATCAATGGCTATATCGGCGGTGATGCGGCCCGGACGGGCGGACATCACGATCACCCTGGTGGAAAGAAAGACGGCTTCAGTGATGCTGTGCGTAACGAAGAGTACCGTCGTGTTGGTCTTCCTCCAGATGTTGAGAAGCTCCAAATTGAGACGCTCTCGAGTCATCTCGTCTAGCGCACCGAACGGCTCGTCCATCAACAATATCGAAGGTTCGAAAGAGAGCGCACGCGCGATGGCTACCCTTTGTTGCATGCCGCCGGACAGCTGCCACGGGTAATGTCCGGCGAAGTCAGTCAACTCTACCAGCTCCAACATGGCCTGCGTGCGGCGGTCTTTTTCCGTGCGGCTGAACTGCATCAACTCCAGCGGCAACTGTACGTTTTTTGCAACAGTGCGCCAGTCGTAGAGCGTGGCGGCTTGGAAGACGATGCCATAGTCCTGATCGAGCCTGGCCTGGCGCGCGCTCTTCCCGTTTATGGTGGCCATGCCCGAAGTGGGCTGAATCAGGTCACCCACAACGCGCAAAAGCGTGGACTTTCCGCAACCGGACGGACCGATTAGCGAAATGAAATCATTCTGTTCAATCTGTAGATCGATTTCCTTGAGCGCGTGTACCTGGTCTGCGGCGCCTTCCCCAAAGATCATATCGACGTTTTCGAGAACGACAACAGGTTCTGTCATGAGTGATCTCTACACGGGAGAGGCGGCTGGAACACGTCTGCGTAATCCGGCCCAGAGGTGGTGTCGATTGTAGCATACGCCAGGAGAGGAAGCCAATCACAGAAAGGCTCACCGGTTCGGCCATAACACTTCAAACGGAGGAATATTTTTAATGTTTAGTAGCACCCGATTGCGCAAGGCCTGTAGCCCGGGAGTGGCAATGAAATCAAGTCGACAGCTCTCTTTTGGCAAGCGACCTCTCAATAGCCAGTTCTCCAGACCTCAAGGCATAGTGGGCGGCACGTAAACTCCAAACACAACGTCAAATGGCAAAAGCCCTCTGGAAATGACTGTCCGTGGGTCTCTCGAATGGTGACCACCCTGCCATAGTAAGTTCGCGACGCTGAACGTGGCGAGCCAGTTTAACTCTCCTCTCACACCTATCACCCATCAACTGCTGCTTTCACTGACCACTGACCACTGATCACTGACTACTGCAGTTATGGGCGGTCGGGCCTATTCGGCCCTCCCTTGTGCGGGGGCTCCGCCCCCGCAACGCCCCCTCTCCTACAACCCCCGCCGCATCGAGTGTGTGGCAATATGACCTTGGCGCCCCGCGGCGACCAGAACTTCCCCCCACCTCCTGATGGGTACCGAAAATGTGCCAGCCCAATCAAGGCAGGCGAGGCAGCTCCCATATATCCCCCAACGTTCACCGCCATGACCATCGAGAGCCCGCTACAGAAACACTGACGGTACATTCCGCCCGGACAGACCGCACACAGGACACACAGCATGGCGTAGAAGTGACCTCGAATGAAAGTACGCGAATTATGTGAAGATTCGTCAGATAATGTACCCTGTCTACAAAGTGCATGAAATTGCACGAGGCAACTCCTTTGTCCGCAACCTGACCAATCTGAAACGCTCAATCGAGCCCCAACCGCTCAAAGCAAACACTGTCCACCCCCTGCACCAGGTCCCTGAACGACAACTGCTTCGCTAAAAGAATGAGGGAGACGGCGCCATGCCTGACAGACTGCCGCACATACTGATCTTCAATCCCGACCAGTGGCGTGGAGACGTTCTCGGCCATATGGGCAACCCCGGCGCCGTGACCCCAGTCCTGGACCGGTTCGCTCGTACCGAAGGCGTATCCTTCTCCAACGCCTTCTGCCAGAATCCCGTCTGCACCCCCAGCCGCTGCTCCTTCATGACCGGCTGGTACCCCCACGTGCGCGGCCATCGCACCATGTTCCACATGCTGCGCCCGGACGAGCCAATGCTTCTACAAAAATTGCGCCAAAACGGCTATTTCGTTTGGTGGGGTGGCAAGAACGATGTCGTGCCGGCCCAGAACGGGTATGCCGGCTACTGCGATGTGAAATATTCCCCGCCCCAGCCGGAGCGTCTCATGTCGAACCCTCACCAGCTGGCCGAGTGGCGGGGCGACCCCGACGGCGACAACTACTACTCCTTCTACGTGGGCCGGAGTGAGATTCCTGATGGCGAGTCGGTGGCCTACGACTCCGACTGGGCCATGGTTGAGGGCGCGATCGAACAGATCGAAAACGCGCCGTCTGAACAGCCCCTCTGCATATATCTGCCCCTCTCATATCCCCACCCGCCTTACGCCGTCGAAGACCCCTGGTACAGCCAGATCGACCCGGCCAAAATTCCCGAACGCACCGCTACGCCAGATGAGAACACGGGCGGCTGGGATGGCTATCCCAGCCTGATGAATGGAATCTATGACGGGCAGCAGATGCAGGGTTGGTCGGAGGAGCGCCTGCGAGAGTTGCGGCGAACCTACTACGGAATGTGCGCACGCGTGGACCACCAGTTCGGCATGGTCCTGGATGCCCTGAAGAAGGCCGGCATCTACGACGATACCCTCGTCTTCTTCTTTTCCGACCACGGGGACTTTACAGGAGACTATGGCCTGGTCGAAAAGACGCAGAACACCTTTCAGGACTGTCTGACCCGCGTTCCCCTCCTGGTCAAGCCTCCTGCGGGGACGCCCGTGTCGCCGCGCGTCACCGATGCGCTGGTGGAGCTGATCGACTTTCCCGCCACCGTGTATGCGCTCACCGGAATCGAGGCCGGGTACGACCACTTCGGCCGCTCGCTGCTTCCTCTCCTCGCCGGCGAGACCGACAACCACCGCGATGCCGTATTCTGCGAGGGCGGCCGGCGCCAAGGCGAGCGCCAGTGCATGGAACTGGAGAGCAACGCCCGCCCCGGTTTCCTCTACTGGCCGCGTCTACG
The DNA here is from genome assembly GCA_011523365.1 of Caldilineaceae bacterium. GTDB lineage: Bacteria > Chloroflexota > Anaerolineae > Caldilineales > Caldilineaceae > Bin5. Next base: position 27,919 of record WTGY01000005.1, on the reverse strand, counting down.
CCTGCAGACGGGCGAAGGCCCGGAACACACCAAGGCTGCCATGTGCCGGACCGCTGAACACAAGTATGTCAGGCGTTTCTACGAGCAGGACGAACTCTACGACCTGCAGGCAGACCCGCGGGAATCGCGCAATCTCGTCGACGATCCCGCCTATGGGGACGTACTGGCGTCTCTCACAGAGCGCATGTTGCAATGGTATATGGAAACCAGCGACGTTGTTCCGCACGAAACCGACAGGCGGAGATGAAAATGTTTCGTGAGCCGGCAGTTACGAATCGGAGACCTGCCTCTGAACGACCAGGCGCTCCAGGAGGGAAATAACGAGGAAGAATACCATGCCGGTTAGCGATGCGAAGAGAATCGCGGCCCACAGCTTCTCCGGCCCCGTGGCGTAGTACTGGTTGAAATTGAGAATGACCCGGCCAAGTCCGTCGGCGATGCCGCTCGGCAGTTCGCCGATGATGGCGCCAACCACGCTGGCCGTGGCCGAAACCTTGAGAGCAGTGAAAATGTAAGGCAAGGCAGCCGGGACCCGCAACTTCCAGAGAATGTCCCAGCGTGTGGCTGCATAGGAGTGCATCAACTCGATCGCGGTCGGTTCCGGCGAGCGTAGCCCCTGCAAAGTATTGATCGTTACCGGAAAAAAAGTCAGATAGGCCGCGATCACCGCAACCGAAAACCAACTGCCCCCCAGCCAGATGACCACCATCGGCGCTATTGCCAGCAGAGGAACGGTCTGCGACGCCACCACATAGGGCAGCAAGCCCCGCTCCAGCAGCCCTGAGTGCGCGAACGCGACGCCAAGGACGAAGCCGAGACACCCGCCGAAGAGAAAGCCGAACACGGCCTCCTGTAAAGTGAAGAGAGACGCCCGCAGCAATATCGTCAGTAGGATTGTGTCGCTGCCCCGCCGCGGTGGCTCAAAGATCGTCTGCAGAATGTCCCACACGTGCGGCATCGCCCTGTCATCGGCCCGCACAGGCAGTTCCACTTCACAAAGGCCGACCGAGCCGCACAGGACTCCGACTGGCTTGCCTCCGTCCGCTTGGACCGGAACAGTTCCTCGCAGATACGCACCCCCAGGCGCGCCCAGCAGCTTATAGGCCTCCCAGAACAACGCCAGCAGCAGGACGATCAGGATGAAATAGCGGACTGCCTTCAGCGACGACAATCTGGCGAACTTCACATTACCTCCGCAAAAGGCTTTCGCCGCAGAAAGCGCCCTCCGCCTGCAGCCCCAATCCAGCTGTCCCCGTCCACAATCACCTGCCCCCGCAGAAGAACCTTCTCGGCCCAGCCCCGAACTCGCATACCTTCGTAGACGTTGTAGTCCGTATTCATATGATGCGTGGCCGCCGAAATCGTGTGCTCCTTGTCCGCATCCCAGATGACGATGTCAGCGTCCGACCCGACAGCAATTGTGCCTTTGCGGGGATACAGGCCAAAGATCTTCGCCGGATTTGTGCTTGAAATCTCAACAAAACGGTTGGCGCTGTAGTGGCCGCCGCCCACGCCCGCATGCCACATGACCGGCATACGGTCCTCGATGCCTGGCATGCCGTTGGGGATCTGGTGAAAGCCTTCCTTGCCCAACTCCTTGCCTGCTATGCGTCCATCGACGCCGCCTTCGTACCAGAACGGGCAGTGGTCTGTGGAAACCGCCTGCAAACCCCCGTCTGCCAGGGCCTTCCAAAGTATCACTGCGTCCTTGGGCTGCCGAACCGGCGGCGAACAGACATATTTCGCCCCCTCGTAGCCGGGCTTGCCCAGGTCCTCCTCAAAGATGAACAGGTACTGTGTGCAGGTTTCCCCCATCACGCGAAAGCCCTTGGCCCTCCCAAGAGCAAGTTGCTCGACCGCCTCTTCGCAAGTCATGTGAACGACGTACAAAGACGCCCCGCTGATCCCTGCTAATGCGACTGCTCGCCCAGTCGCCTCGGCTTCAGCCATGGCAGGGTGGGCCGTGGCATGGTACTTCGGCGCCGTCTTCCCTTCGTCCAGAAGCCTCTTCGTCAGGTCGGCGATCACATCTCCGTTCTCAGCGTGTACCATGACTAGAAGCCCGTGCTCAGCGGCAACCTGCATGGCGCGGAAGAGCGTCGTGTCGTCAACCTGGAAGAGCCCTTTGTATGCCATGAACAACTTCAGACTGGTGATTCCCTCATCGACAACCGAAGGGATTTCAGCCATCACATCGTCTCGCAGGTCGGTGATTGCAACGTGAAAACCGTAATCGATCGCCGCTTTGCCTTCAGCCTTCGCATGCCACGTTTCTATGCCTTCCTTGAGCGTTCCGCCGACCGGCTGGATGACAAAGTCTATGTGCGTTGTCGTGGCGCCGAATGCCGCCGCCCGATGGCCCGTGAAAAAGTCGTCTGAGGAGACTGTGCCGCCAAAGGGCAGTTCAAGATGAGTATGAACGTCAATGCCTCCAGGAAGGAGCAGCTTGCCATCGGCATCGATCACATCAGCTCCTTCAGTGGGCAGATCGAGCCCGATCAACGCAACCCGCTCGTTCTCAATCAGGAGATCGGCTTTCACGCTATCAGCCGCGGTGACAATCGTTCCGTTCTTGATCAGAGTTGGCATTTGTGGGCTCGGCTCCTATCCTATCAGATTTCGTGTTCAGTATACGTCTGAATACAAGTGGAAATGACGCGCGCCGCGCGAACGTCAGTCCGCCACAATCTTGTCGTACATGTCCGGCCGTCTGTCCCGGAGGAACTGCCAGGTGTCCCGCACATCCCGTATCAAGTCCAGATCCAGATCGCGGATGATCAACTCCTCCTCAAATGGATCGCCCTGGCCCGGCAGGTCATCGCGAACACCGAGCGTGGTCACAAATTCACCGCGCGGCGTACAAAAGTAACTCTGTCCGTAAAAGTCGTTGTCGCCAAGTTCCGCTTCGACGCCGACACGGTTGATGGTGCCTACAAAGTATCCGTTGGCAATCGCGTGGCTGGTCTGTTCGATCCGCCAAAGGTGCTGTGACAGCCCGCGCGAAGTGGCGGACGGAATGAAAACAATCTCGGCGCCGTTCAGTCCCAACATCCGGGCGCCTTCCGGAAAGTGACGGTCGTAACAGATATATACGCCCACCTTACCAACGGCCGTGTCAAAGACCGGGTAACCGAGATTCCCCGGGCGAAAGTAGAACTTCTCCCAGAAGCCGGGAAGGTGAGGCAAGTGCGTCTTTCGATACTTGCCCAGGTAGGTGCCGTCAGCGTCGATAACCGCGGCAGTGTTGTAGTAAAGCCCGGGTTGCTCCTCCTCATACAGAGGAACAACCAGCACCATCTTCGTCTCGGAGGCCAGCTTCTGCATCCGTTCGGTGGTCGGCCCATCAGGCACCCGTTCGGCAAGACCGTACCAGCTGGGGTCTTGCACTTGGCAAAAATAAGGCCCGTGAAAGAGTTCCTGAAAGCAGAAGACCTGCACGCCCTGTTCAGCCGCTTCCCGGGCGTATCGCTCATGCTTCTGGATCATGGACTCATGGTCACCACTCCAGGTAGCCTGGAGCAACGCGCCGCGCACAATGCGGGACATACAAGGTCCTCCTGTCAATTGGCCGGAGTAGAGAGTTCTCTGGTCTACCTGCATCTTGAGTCTGATGGTAGCGGTGACTGGCAGAAGTATTCAGCGGCAACTGACTCCGGTGGCATGCCGGGCTCAACCCAGTTCTTCAAGTACGGATCCATACCCCAGCGCACTCAACTCCTTCGAAACATACCGCAAAACAGCCTCCTCCATGGCACGCGGATACTCCACCTCCCACTGTTCGCAAATGGCAGGCCCGTGCTCCCGCATGATCCGCGCTAAGCGCATGGGCATGCGAATCGTCTCATCGAGGGATGCGGTTGTTCTCAGAACGGTCTCCTCCACACAATTCCGGTGGTGTGGAAGTAGGAAACCGTTCAAGGCTTTGACGCCGCGATCCCGACGGATTCCGCTCGCCGCACAAAGTACATTCGTGAGCGCCAGCAGGATAATGGAGTTGCCTGCTGCACCCACCAGTTTTTCCCCGCGCCCTACGACGACAGGCGTCATCGAGATACAGCGCCAGAATTCAGGAACCTCCCTGAGCAACAGCTCCTCCGCCGCTTTCCGCGTAAGCCCGTCGCCGGGCCGAGGCAGCCAGTCAAGGGCCCCCTCTTCCTCGTACAGCACCCGCGTCTCACCCGCCGTTACCTCGTGAGATTTCCCTTTGTGTAGCCAAACATCCAGGCGCATCGCCTCGTCAGTCATTGCGTTGACCATCCGGCCCTCGAACATCAGGCGCATAAAGACCAGGGGACGTATCTCGCACAGCCACGATTCTACCCTGCTGTGAAATTCATCGAACTTGGCGGCATCTATCAGCAGGTGTGCATCAACGTCGCTCCAACGGTCCTCCCTATCCTTGCCGAAGCTGCCGGTCAGCCAGGCGGCGCGAACGGCCGCGTCGGCTGCGACTTTCGCAGTTAGCCCCTCGATGAAACGGGACTGCGCGCTCGTCATGCGTTCCTCCCGGCTGCAGCCTCTGTCACCAACTCGAACAGCCGGTTAGGACTGAGGGGAATCTCGCGCACCTCCAATCCGATATCCCGAAAGGCATTGTCGAGTGCCTGGGCAAAGAGCGCGCCAACCGGGATCGCGCCGGCCTCCCCCGCCCCCTTCACCCCCAGCGGATTCAACGGCGACGGCGTCTCCACGTGGTCGCTAACGATGTTCGGAACATCGGCGGCGGTGGGCAGAAGGTAGTCCATCAGCGACGCGTTGAGCAGCGCACCGTTTTCGTCGAAGTGCAGCTGCTCATAGAAGGCATTGCCAATGCCCTGAGCCACTCCGCCTTGGATCTGCCCATCAAGAATCAAAGGGTTGATCACTGTACCGCAGTCGTGAACAACAACGTACTTCTCAATCTCCAGCAGAAACGTCTCCGGATCCACCCTCACTGTCATGGCGTGAACGCCGGATGCCGTCGCGCCCCGCTCCGGCCCGTAATACTCTGTGGCCTCCAGTCCCGGCTCCGTCCCCGGTCGGACGGCACCACGCATCGGGTTGGCTTCAACCGCCAGTTCGCCGATAGAGATCGAAGTCTGCGGTACGCCCTTGACCTGCACACGCCCCTCGATCAGTTCCAGATCCTCTTCGGCGGCCTCCAGTTTTTCGCCTGCCATCTTAAGTATTTTGTCCCGCACCTTGGTCGCGGCCGCGTGCATGGCGTTTCCCGCGACGACCGCGCCCCGGCTGGCAAACGTTCCCGCCCCCCAGTAAAAGAGGTCTGTGTCGCCGGTGACGACGTGGACGTCGGAAGCGGTCACGCCGATCTGATCGGCCACTACCTGGGCAAAACTGGTGTAATGGCCTTGGCCTTGCGTCCCCACACCAGTTGCCACGCTCACTTTTCCGCTGGCCTCGACAGTCACCCTTGCGCCCTCGTAAGGGCCGATGCCGGTGCCTTCGATATAGCTGACGACGGAGATTCCGACCCGCTCGCCAACGGCCTCCCGCCTGGCCTGATCCTCACGAATGAAATCTTGATAGCCGATCAGTTCCAGCGCGCGATCCAAAGCCGGTTCGTAGTTGCCGCTGTCGTACGTCAGTTGGGTAAAGTCCTGAAATATGATCTCGTTCGAATAAGGGAACTGGTCGGGCTGGATGTAGTTCTTGCGGCGAATCGAGGTTGGGTCAATACTCAGGTCCTTAGCGGCTATGTCTAACAGACGCTCCATCACAAATACACCATGTTGACGGCCCGCCCCGCGGTACGGAGTTACGATCGGTTTATTGGTAAAGACGCTGGTGAACTCCGAATGGTAGTCGGGCACAACATAAGGGCCGAGAAGAGTGCACTGACTGCTGATGGGAAGTGTCAAACCGTACGGAGCGTAGGCGCCGGCATCGTGAAGAAAGACGTCCTTTATTCCGAGCACAGTGCCGTCATTCTTGAGTGCCATTGTGGCGTCGTGAACCTGCCCGCGTTCCTGAGTGGTTGCGTAGAAGTTTTCTTCCCGATCTTCGATCCATTTGAGCGGACGGCCCAGTTGCAACGTGGCCCAGGCTAGCAGGACCTCCTCCGGGTAGAACATCATTATCTTGGGACCGAAACCTCCGCCGATGAACGGGGCGATAACCCGCACCTGGTGTTCCGAAAGCCCTAGCATGCCCGCCAGTCCGTTGCGAATGGCGATTGGAGCCTGGGTCGTGTCCCAAATCGTCAGTTGCTGGCTCTTGTCATCCCAACTGGCAACGATGCCCCTGTTCTCAATCGCCGCGGCCGTGCCGCGATCGTAGCGAAAGCGGCGACGGATAACTCGATCGGCCGCGTCTTCGGCCCGTGCCCAGTCCCCCTTCGTCTGCGTTCCGCGCGCATTGATATTGTGTCCCAGATCATCGTGGACCAAAGGTGTGCCGCTTTTCAGTGCATCTTCCAGATCGACAACCGCATCTAACGGTTCGTAATCGACAAAAATGTCGTCCAGCGCATCTTCGGCAAGGTAGCGGCTCTCGGCCACAACAACTGCAACTGCCTCGCCGGCATGGCGTACCTTGTCTTTTGCGAGCGGTACCTGCGTGCGCGGGTGGAATACGAGTTGTTCCACAGGGGGTGGCGGCACCAGGAGCGGTCCCGGCTGCCAATACTCTCCAAGGTCGTCGGCGGTGTAGACGGCTGCGACGCCGGGGCGTTCCTTGGCTCCACCCAAATCAATTGAGCGGATGCGGGCGTGGGCCAGATCGCTGCGCAGGAAGGCAACGTGCAACATACCAGCCAGTTGCACGTCGTCTGTGAAGAGCGCTCGTCCAGCCAGAAGCCGCGGGTCTTCGTTGCGCTTTATCGGTTGACCGAATTGGCGTGTGGACATTGATACGTAGAATCGTGGAGTATGTGGAAACCTGCACGCAGTGCAAGGGAGTGGTTGCTATTCCGCCAGCCAACCTTCGCTGTCATTCACCGCAGGGAATGGACTTCGCGTCTGCTCTGGGTCTGGCGCTGCGTCGCACCTTTATCTGCCGCCTCCTCAGCTCTTTGCAGGAACCGTTACAGCATCAAGATCCTCCTGGAGCTCCTCTGCGTCTTCGTTTCTGGAGGACTTCAACCAGTTTCCCAGTCCCATTGCGACCGGATAGACTGCAATGTTCAGTACGTACACGAGTAGAACGGCTATAAGGTGGTCCGGTACCGTGAATGACGGAAAGAACTGTAGATATTGGAACGCGATCGTTGGTTGGGCAACGATCGAAAAGCCAACCATATAACCCCCCGCCGCAGCCAGTCTGACCTGCCAGTCACTTGGCCTGAAGCCGAACCGCGCCATCCACTGGTATGTCAAGTCCAGGAGCACTGCACCAAGGATGAAGACAAGAGTCAATCTTGGAGTAGCCCCGCTGACCATGTCAGCAAAACTGGTCGTCGCAATTCTCAACCCAAAATAGAAGAGCGCGAATGCCGTTGCAGACCAGGGACCGGGGGCAACCCGCCTCGCCAGGACTGCCAGGAAGAATGAGGAAACACCAATAATCGTTGGATAGAGCCAGACTGGGCGCTGTGCCACATAACCGTCCACCTTACCCATCTCCCATTCTGTCGTGCCGATTATGAGAACGAGGCATAGAGCAATTGCGAGGTAAAACAGGTTGACAAAGCTGCGCCAATCGGTCCTCGGGCGCTTTCCTTCAGGAGAGCGCCATGTTAGCTTTTCTGCAAACCGCAACCTGGAAAGCAGATGTCTGCGACTGCGCCCCTCAGCCCCTCGTCTGGAGGGACGCACCATATTCCCGCCGCCAGCTAAGAGCCCGACGGCGAACATGGGGAGACTCGCGGAAGACATCGCTATGAAGACGTGAGGAGGACTCCAGGCTGTCAAATCAATGCCATAGAGTTCATGCCATATGGCGTCCCCGGGAATGGAAAAAAGACCGTAGCCGGCCACGAGCACGATGGCGCCAACGTAAGGACTTCGTCGGACCCAACGCCGAGGATCTCTCACACCCACTCTGAGATTGGGAATGGCCAGGGCTGACAGTCCGCCAATTGCGACGAGAAATGCAACCAGAAAGCCCGCGTATATCATCAGGTGAGGCGGCCACAGAAAGTCCTCTCCGCCAGGAACGATTCCTGTGACAACATGCTCGCTGAGGTCCCAGTATCCCCCGATGCAGATCAGTAGAGCGCCAATGCCAACCAGAAGCGCCAGTACTTTGGAAAGTCGGGGCGATGTGGAAATGGCTTTCCTACTATGTGGGTTATCTGACGAATTTTCACGCCCCGAATCCTTCATCGGCGAAAGGTACAACCACCAGGCCAGGAATGCCAAGACGCCAATTGCCAGTCCGGAAAACACTAAGCCCTGCAAAAACAAGGAATTCACGCGGATTTCTCCTGTATCAATCTAGCGCCTAGCTGCACGGCCTCTACGATCTTTTGGTAACCCGTGCACCGGCATATGTTCCCCGAAAGTTGCTCGCGAATCTCCTCTTCCGTCGGGTCAGGATTCTCCTCCAGGAAAGGGACCAGCGACATCAGAATGCCTGGCGTACAGAAGCCGCACTGAAGACCGTGCTTTTCCCAAAAACCGTGCTGCAACGGGTGTAACGCTTGTGGGCCATCGGCCAGGCCTTCAACTGTAGCAACGTCTCGTCCATCCGCCTGTACCCCGAACAGTAGACAGGAGCGGACGGCCACGCCGTCCAACAGCACTGTACATGCACCGCACACACCGTGCTCGCAACCTACGTGCGTGCCTGTCAAGCCAAGTTCGTGCCGCAGGAAATCGCTAAGCAACAGCCGCGGCTCCACCGAGCGTTCATAGCTGCGGCCATTCACCGTAACCGAAATCGTATGGTCCAAAACTCGATCCTGTTCCCCTACTACCCTCCGGTCCCGGCTGCCCTCTCGCAGGCCCTGGTCAGTACACGCTCCCCAAGCACGCCCGCCAGGTGACGGCGGTACGCTGGCCCGGCGTGGATATCTCCCACCGGGTCAATGTCCTGCGTTGCCGCAGTATCGGCGGCTGCCCGAATAGCCTCTGCTTTGGGCTGTTCTCCAACAAGCAGAGCCGTAGCCTGCTTTGCTACGACCGGACCTTCACCGACGCTGAAGTAGACGAGCCTCGCGTTCTCTACCGCCCCTTTGCCGTCCAGTCCGACGACGGCCGCAGCGCCGCACATAGCATAGTTGCCGTGCTGGCGGGCGACTTCCGCAAATGCCCAACCACTGCCAGAGCCCAATTGCGGAAAGGCTACTTCGACCAACATCTCCTCCGGCAGCATCGCGGTTGCGAACAGTCCTACGTAGAAGTCTCGCGCCGCCACCCAGCGCGCGTCTGTAACGCTCCGCACATACATCCGGGCATCCAGGGCAACCGCCACTGCGGGTAGCTCCGCCGCCGGGTCGGCGTGTGCCAGGCTTCCCCCGATGGTTCCGCGATTGCGAATCTGACTATGGGCAACGTAGGGCATCGTTTCGTGGAGCATAGGTGCATTCCGTTTCACCAGGGCGCTACGCTCCGCGGCACGCTGTCGTGTCATCGCCCCGCACCGGAGCTCGTCGTTGTCCTCTCGAATAAAGAACATCTCGTCGATGCCATTGAGATCAATCAGCGCCGTGGGCTGGGCCAAGCGAAAATTCATCGTCGGCACTAGACTCTGCCCTCCGGCCAGGAGCTTGCCCTCGTCGCCATAGTTCCAGAGCAGCGCCAGCGCCTCGTCGACCGTGCGCGGCGCGTGGTAACTGAAGGCCGCTGGTTTCATCTTTCCCGCCCCCGTCTCCGGCAGCAGACAGGAAGGGCCTGTATTTCAAGCGAAAAACGTTCCACCGTCTCCTACTCTTCCACGAACGCGACCGCCCGGCAGAAAGCCGCCTCTCCGCCTTTGAATAACCAGGGGAAGACGCCTACCGTTAGCCGCTTGTTCTGCAGCTCCGGCGCGCCGATCTGGCCGCCCATGTTCTCTACGTGCATGCAGTCGTGAGGGAAAAGCGCGTTGTGCGTGAGCTGGTAGGCTTCCTCAGGGAACAACTCGTCAACGGCATCGGAGCCGCCGAATTTCTCTTCGCACTGCTTACGAACGCGCTCCCACTGGTCCAGGCCGCCCCTGCCCAGGAAACGCCCAATCGGCAGGTTCATCGGATGATCGGTCGAAATCATGTCCACGCCCCATATGCGGATCTCCTTGTCCAGCAGCCACTGACAAATGCTGTGATGGGGTCCTGGATGACGAAGAATGTACTTCTCTTCGTCTCCCTCCTCAGACAGGAAGGAGTACCGGTGCCAGCCCGTATTGATGAAGAGAATATCTCCCTTTCGCACCTCAACTCTCTCTTCAATATCCTCAGGACGAAAGATATCCAACTCGTCGAGCATGTCGCTCAAGTCTACGATTACGCCGTCACCGTAAAGCCAGTCCAATGGGATCTGGTCGATCGTCTTGCCGTTCGTAACAAAGTGGCGCGGTGCATCCAAATGGGTGCCCATGTGATTCGACGACTGAATATACTGCGCATTGACGCCGTGTTCCGACTTGCGCTTAAAGTACTTGACCTCGAAAGGGGGGTAGAACGGCCAGAATGAGCAATCTGCGTTCAGGGGTTGTGAAAGATCATAAGGGATCATTGCCCTGTTCTCCTGAATTCAATTGTGGTCGGCTATCCAGTCAGTTACTGCTATTGGAATCCGTATTCCTCTGCAAAGCTAACGAGTGCTTCAGTGAAGAGCGCCAGCGGCGGGCGAACCAGCCCGGCGCCGATCTGGCCGACCCCGGCCTCCCTGTGAGCAATACCAGTGTTGACCCTCGGCGTGATACCCGTTTCTACCACTGCTCTCAGGTCGATACCCACCGGCGTGCCCCGGAAGTCGAGCTGCGGAATCGTAAAGGAACTGTGCTCCGCTGCCGTGATTTCGTACATTTCCAGAGTGGCGTTGAGCGCATCCTGGGGCGTTCCGCTCACAAAAGTCACGATCGCCGGCGCCGCCGCCATCGCAAATGCGCCTAGCCCGGCCGTCTCCGTTATCGTGCTGTCACCAATGTCCGGGTTCCCGTCCTCCGCGCTGAAGCCCGGGAAATAGAGACCGACCGGCTGCGGACAGGGTGACGTGAACCAGCGCCCACCCAGCCCGCTGACGCGTATTCCGAACTCGGTTCCGTTTCGCGCCATTGTCGTGACTATCGTGCTGTGCTCGACCTCGCTCCCTGCGTCTGCCATCGCCTTACAGGCCGCCATGACCGGATTCAGGACACTGAGTGCATTGTCCCCCAAAGCCTCAATCACGTCGGCGGCCGTGGCCGCGTCGGGCGCTGCCTTCGCTATATGCGGCGCCAGCTGTTTCGTATAGAGGACCGAACCTGCCTTGTTGCGATTGTGGCCTTCATCACCCATGTGCAGCGCCTCGGCCAGCAGGGCCCGTATGTCCACGCCTGAACAGGACTCGATCGCCGCCCCAAGCACCGGTGCCATCACCTCGTGCATCCAACGCAGTCTTTCCTGCACCTCTTCGCTATAGGCCCCGTATCGAAGAACCTTGCCGTATCCTTCGTTGAGATTCGAATAGGCCCGGTTCCCGTGCGTCCTGTTCTCAATCTCATACACGGCCATCGAGGGCGAGACGACGCCCGCCATCGGCCCGACCGAGCTGTGGTGATGGCAGGGCGCAAGGCTGACTTCACCGCTAACAATCAGTCGCTCGGCCTCCTCCTCGTCCCCGGCTCTCCCCTCGAAAATCAACGCGCCAATCAGAGCGCCTCGCAGCGGACCTGAGGCCTGCTCCCAGGCAATCGGTGGGCCGGCATGAAGCAGCAGGTTTTCATGCATGCCGGGAATCAGATCAAGCGCCTTCCCCATCCCTGTCAGAACAGGACGGGCCTCAACCATTCGTTCTACGGCCTTTGTGTTGGCGCTGTCTATACTGGTTGCCATGTTGCCCCTCCGGGCGGAGCAGTTCTGTCGGCGGTCCATTCGATACTCTGCCGGCGGCACTGGTTCGCTCCCGGCAAACGCGGATTCGGACCCAATACCTTACCTGAGTCGGGTTAGCAGGTTGGCTAGTCTCTCGTCGCCTCCCGCAGGAGGGCGCCAGTCGACGTGCACAACCTCAGCGCCTTGGTCGCGCAGGCTGTCCGTGAAAGATTCAAGACCAACATTTATGGCCGCGAACGCGGAGGAGTTGCTCACGTCCCCCGTCGATTTCGAAACGCAGAGTTTCAACTCTGGCGGGATGTGATGCCGTCCTTCCCCGCCGCCTGCAAATGCGCACGCCACCGCACGCATAGCATCGTCATGTCTGGTAAAGACGTAAGCGCCTGCCCCCTCCAGCTGCTCGACCTGCCTGTATAGTCCTTGCGGGTCCGCGTCGGTCCCGATGACCACGCCGACGACCGGCAGAGTTCTCCCGTCCTGGGCAGCGGCTGCTACTGCCTCTTCAATAGCCGGTGCCAGCTCACTGGCCGGGTCCTCGTGTGCTCCGTCGCCCAGAACGACATCCAGAACGATGAGTCCTGTCTCAGGATCCTGCGCTTCCTGCAACAAGCGCCGAATTCGCAATTCGTTGTCAAGCATGGGATGCAACCGTCCGACCGTGAACGCGTCTCCGCCCAAATCGATGATCGTATGCCCCTCGCTGCGGTGTGGGTTGTCCAGAACCTTGCCTCCCGGCAGCGGCCCATTGGACCTGACCAAAGGTAGCGAATCCTGTAACAGGAACAGCGCCTCGTACGCCAAAGTTCCCCCGGAATAAAGCCCGCGCAGGAATCCTTGCGGCTCAGGCGATGGCACAAGGCGAGAAAGCGGCGCCGTCGCCTGAGAGGTAAATGACCCTTTCCCATAGCTGCCCTGCGAGCCTGAAGCTGAAGTCAGACGAACTGCAATCTCCGCCGTCTCGTCCAGGGTTCTGGCATACCGAATGTTGGAAGGGGCACTATTCCGGTCCTCATTAGAAACATAGCCGATGAAATTAATGACCACCGGTTTTCTGCATGATGCCGCTTCAGACAGCAGTTCCTGTGCAACCGAGGCCTCGGGTGGCTTGGACACGATCACGACTGCATCGGTCTCCCCGTCCTCCTCTAACAGGGCCAGTGCATGTCTCGCCGATCTCGCCCGCACCTCGGCCGACAAGTCGCGACCGCCCGTCCCATATGCCTGTGACACGCCGCAGCCAAGGCGATGGATACCAACCATCACCGTCTGCAACCCCGTACCGGAAGCAGCGACGATTCCTATCCTGCCTTTGCGGACCCTGTTCGCGAAACCAAGTCCGATTCCACTAACTCGGGCCGTGCCGCAGTCGGGCCCCATCACCAGTAGACCCTTGCTTGCGGCCGTATCCTTTAGCGAAATTTCGTCCTCAACGCTTACATTATCACTGTAGAGAAAAACGTTCTTGCCCAGATTCAGAGCCTCGCGAGCGACGCCGGCCGCGTATCGGCCCGGAACTGAGGTCAGAACCCACTCCGCTTCAGGAATCATCCGTGTTGCAGATGCCAGGCTCTTGGGTCTATACGCCCCGGTCTGATTCGATCGCCGGGTGGCCAGAAATTCGTCCACGCGCGCTAAAGCCGAGCGACAGGTAGATTCCGATTCAGCTTTGACAACCAGGATGAGGTCCTCCGGCGCGGCACCTTGAAGGGCGTTGGTCAAAAGACCGCTCTGAGCCAGCAACGCCTTGTTGGCCGGCGTGCCCATGACTACACCCGCGTCCAAAACGCCGGGCAGCTCGGCCAGCGCGCGCTGAAGCAGCATCAGCACGACCGAATCGTAATAGGAGCCGGCTCGAATCTCGGCCAAAGTTGCAATGGGGCTCGCAACGGCCTTGTCGTCCGGAACCGATGGGTCATCCACAGTTGCACTCCAATGCACTGGGGCGGCCGCTATACTGTCTCTTCCTTTTAACTGGGGCCTTTCGTTTCGAACACGAGAGGATTCCGCGGGCATTCTACCAGTCAAACATGTGTTAAGCCAAAGGCGGCCGTGGTCTCAATTGGTGAGTCCCTATTTCTCCGTTTCTCCCCCTGTCTCGGCAAAGTTTTCGGCATCGACTGCTTTCACAACGGTCTCGATATCCCTGCCAACCTTCATCGAGCCTGCGGTCAAAGCCTCTTGCAAACGCCTCTCATTCAGCAAGGCAGGCAATGGCTGAGGCGGGGCCGGGCGACCGGTACTGGACTGAATCGCCATCTGCCAGTAACCCACGTCGTGCCATACCCCCAATTTGTAGCCCACACGACTAAAGGTCCCCGCCTTCGTGAAGCCGAAAGACTCGTGAAACCCGACACTTTCCACATTCGGCAGTGTGATTCCGGCGTAAGCGCGAACAAAGCCCTGCATGCGCAAAATGGCAAACAGCGTGTCGTACAGCGCACGCCCTACTCCCATGCGCTTCGCCCTGCCATGGACATACACCGAAACATTGACCGACCACTGGTAAGCGGCCCGCTCACTGTGTCCGCCCGCGTAGGCATAGCCCAGCAGTCTCCCCCGAGCGCGGCAAACAAGCCAGGGGTAGCGGGTCAAAGTTTTCCGTATCCGGGCGGCCATCTCCTCCTCCGAGGGTGGCACAACCTCGAAGGAAATTGGCGTATCGCGAACGAAAGGTGCATAGATCGCCCGAATGCTTGCAGCGTCCTGCTGCGTTGCCAAACGAAGATCTGATTCCATGAACACACTTCCACTACGCGGACAGACCGAGTCATCCGCTTCCAATTGAAACAAAAAGCCGCCTCCAGGCAACGACAAGAGACGGCCAATCCGGTATGGATGAAAGAATGACTATGGGTTTGAGCCTACCACCGGCTGCTGCCGCGGTCCCGATACCCGCCCTGGCTACCGCGATCCTCCCGCGGACGCGCCTCATTTACTCGCAGCGTGCGCCCACCCATCTCCTGGTCATTCAGGGCCTCGATCGCAGCATCAGCCGCGTCGTCATCCATCTCTACAAAACAAAATCCACGAAATCGACCGGTTTCCCTGTCGGTGATCATAGCGACGCTGATGATCTCACCGTGTTGGGAAAACAGATCCCGGACCTCCTCCTCAGTCGCCGAGTAGGGCAAGTTGCCCACATAAATGCGCTTGGTCATCTGATTGGCTCCCCGACCCGTGCTCCACCCAAATGCGCACCGCGTAACCGTCCCGGCCTATCTTGAAGTCTGGAGAAACCTGAAGGCGAAATGATTCAGTTCACGTACTCTTCCTCTCCACGATTTCAAACATTCGTTTCTGATCCACGGCAGTGGCGCTTTTCAGTGGTGTCCCGTTTCCGATGGCCCCTAGTATGCCTCTTTTGTTCCGTTCTGTCTACCACTCCAAAAGCAGGGCGTGCATCCCAATATTCGGGCGAACTTCCCCATGCCTCAGGTCGCTGCGGAGCCCCAACCTTCTCGAGATCAAATCTGCGTCAGAGTTAGCCCCTTCTCTGACCACCGACCACTGACTACTGACCACTGACCATTGCTTTTCTGGGCGGTCGGGCCTATTCGGCCCTCCCTTGTGCGGGGGCTCCGCCCCCGCAACGCCCCCCCAACAACATGCCTCATCGACCGGGTGTCGATATTGGTGACGGGTGGCTGATCGAAGGTGTCGAGCCAGACCACGTCCCGTCAGTCCCATCAGATCCCCGTATGTGCCGGCCCTGTGCCTGCCCAGTACCTCTCTCCCCAAGCCTGAGAGCAATTCCTCGCACCGCTTACATCCGTTCCCCGCCCAACCGCAACCATCCATAAACTGCGACGCACCCAAAATGGGGCCGCGCCTACTCAATCGCTACTTCGCCCGCGTTCCGTACCGCTTGAGTTGCGTTCGTAGTCATTCTGTCGTCAAGATGCGTATAAATTATATTTGGATCCGGCCGATCCGCAGTGGTAAAATGGCACTGCTCACGGACTCTTCTTTAGTGGATAGAGTCTGAGGGCTGGGCAGGCAGAAAGCGCCCGTCCCGTCTTGCTGTGTAGCAAAATGAAAGGGAAAACTGCGGCTTCGCTTGTCCGGTCAAGTGGGGAAAAGGCCTTCAGCATTAGTTGGCAACTGCCAACCCTGACTGGACAGAAATTGGCGGTCCTCCTGCGTCAGTCGCCCGGATTCCGCCGCTCGCATCAGGAGTTCCGGACGCCTCTTGAGCGTCCGCAAGAGAGACTGTTCGCGCCGCCACTGCTCGACCTTGGCGTGATGTCCGCTGGACAGTATTTCTGGTACGGCCTCTCCCCGAAACTCAGTGGGTCGCGTATACTGTGGCCCTTCTAGAAGGCCGGACAGACCGTCCGAAAAACTGTCATACTTAGCGCCCGACTCATGACCGAGAACGCCCGGCAGCGTTCTCGTCACAGCATCAATGACCGCCAGTGCAGCGATTTCACCTCCGCTGAGCACAAAGTCGCCAATACTGAGTTCATCTGAAGTCAATTGGGTACGGATCCGTTCGTCGACGCCTTCATAACGTCCACACACAAGCGCCAGACGACCATGTTTGCCGAGTTGTTCGGCAACGTCCTGATTGAATCGGCGACCCTGGGGTGTCAACAGGATAATCGGCGTAGGCTGTCGCAGACTTGGCGGTTCGTCCGGATTCCAGGGCGGCAAATCGACGTGCGCCGCTTCTTCCGGCAACTGCCAGCCGGAGGGCCGGCTCAGAACCGTCTCGACCGCACGTACGACCGGCTCAGGACGCATCACCATTCCCCCGCCCCCGCCGTAGGGATAGCCGTCACAGGTGTGGTGTCGATCTGTTGCGTACTCTCTTATATTGTGGAGCGTTACTTGAAGAATGCCTTTTTTCTGTGCCCGGGCCAGAATGCTCTCTGAAAGGGCCCCCGAAACGATTCGCGGAAACAGGGTGAATACGTCGAAGTGGATGGTGCGAGGAGCCTCCTCTTGAACACAGGCTTTATCGGACTCGTCATCCGCTTGTTGCTCCAGAACGTCACTCTGGGCCATGATTTCCTCTTGACCGCCCTGGGGCTGGCTTATTTCCGGCGGCTGGCGGATTCAGTGGTGGAGAGCAGTTTCCATCGCCCCAGGCCCAACAGGTGGAAGCAGTTCCTGCGGCGACTTCGTTCCTTCATTGTAGCACAACCGCGGGACCGGCAGACAGTCGAAGCCCGCGAAACCGGCACTTGGCTGGGGCGCTTGCAACGTAGACGCACTCCGCTCCGTTCCCAATTTGCAATCGCCCTGACCGTCGTTCTCGTCGGTTGCCTCTATCTGCCCCGCCGCCTCGTTGCACCGGTAGCTTCCCAGGGGCTCAGGCCGGTTCCCGTACCCGTGCCCGCTCCTACGTCTGCCATTGCCCTCACTGTTGCCAGCACGCAAAGTCAAGACTCGCGGTCCATTTCCTCTGCCGGTTCAACTCGGGTCGCCCAACTGATTCCTGCGCCTCTTTCGCAACCATCCGATCGGCCTACCGTAGAACTCGCGCCACTTGCGCCTGCGATCGCGCAACGTGAGGACGCAGACAGTGATGAGACAGCAATTGACGTTACGACACTACGCGTCCCTACTTCAAACACTGCGGCTTCATTGGCTGGCCCTGCCAACATCGATCCCATCTACCGTTACGATCCCGAGGCCTTGACCCAGCTCGAGGCAGAAGGCGTTCTGCTCCCCGAGCCCTACAGAGACGAGCTCAACCCCACGATTCGTGACGAGTTCGTGTCGAGACCGCCCATGACAGGGCTCAGCCTCCTTTACCCAACTGCCTTGAGTACGCCTGTCCCTTCTGAGGACGCCGCGCCGCGATTTGTTTCCCGACCCCCTATGGGCCGACTGAATCTCCTGCGTGAAGAGATCGACAAGGCCCGTACTTCATTGTCGACTCAAGTCGAAGTAGGCGCCGATCCCGGCCTGGGCCCGCGTTCACCAAGCGGTCCCGGCAGCCTCTGGCCGACCTTCGATCCCCCTAGCCCTATCAGCGGCGCACACTTTTGGCTCGAGCCCCCTTTTCCAGGTGGATTCAATCAACTCTACAGCCCTGGCTACCAATTCGGCAGCACCGGCGGCGGCCGCTACAGAATCCATCACGGCGTCGACATTGGCAACCCGGTCGGCACGCCTGTACTCGCCACCGCATCCGGAGAGGTTATCCATGCCGGACCGGACAATCCGGAGCTTCTCGGGCCCTACAATGACTTTTACGGTAATACGGTAGTCATCCGCCTTGATCGAAAGCTGAATACCTCTCGCGGAGAACAGGACGTCTTTGTCCTCTTCGGCCATCTTGTCAGTGTGGAGGTCCAGGAAGGTCAATGGGTGGGGACAGGAGATTATCTGGGCGGCGTAGGCATGACCGGCATCGCCATCGGACCCCATCTGCACATGGAAGTCCGCATCGGGCAAAACAGTTACCTGCACACGGTCAATCCCGCCTTGTGGATGCGTCCCGCTGCCTTTACCGGTACAGTCGCTGTCCGGCTCCTGTCCGCAACAGGCCGCACCTGGCCGGGCGTTCAACTCTCCCTCTACAGGTATGAGGAGTCCGGGGTAAGCTGGTATCGCGTAGTCGAAACCTATCCGGAACAGGAAAGCATCGGACCGGACCCGTCTTGGGGCGAGAACGGCGCCCTGAGCCATATCCCCGTCGGCACCTATCTCTTGACGGGCTCCGTGAATGGTGAGGAAGTCAGGCAGGAGATCACAGTACGTGACGGCGAAATGACCTTTGTTGAACTGCGCACCCAGCAGTAAACTCGTTCTGAAGTTCAGTGAGCTACGTTAGCGACCGGCTCCAGGCCTCTGCCTCCGCCGCCAAAAGAGTCGCCTGACAACGGCTAAAGCTTCACGACCTTCGAGTGAGCATGGCTGGCTCTCAAACGATCTGATTCTCAACCATGGCGCCGCCACAGTGATAGCGGCGCAACGTCTCAGTGCCCACTTCAATCCAAATCGCCGATGGAATTTGCCAAGACACTCTTCAGATTTACCCTTCCCTACCGAATCCCGTTGCTGGCAACGGTTGTAAGCATGGTCCTTCTGGTGGGCGTGCAACTGTTTGCGCCTTGGTTTATCCGTGAATTGATTGCAACCGTACGCGCCGGGAACTCGGATTCAATCTCTTACAGCCTGATTGGTCGACTCGCGCTCTATGCCCTGGCCATCTACGCCGCCAGGGCCGGGTTGGAATTCCTCCGCAGTTATATGGCCCATGTGGCCGGTTGGGGTGTGGTGGCCGATGTTCGGGTCGCAATCTACCGGCATCTGCAACGGCTGTCTTTGCACTATTACGAAGACAAACAGACCGGCCAGCTGATGTCACGCGTGGTCAACGACTCTGATCTGCTGGAAAAGCTGATCGCCCACGCCGTCCCCGATGTGCTCGTAAACGTCCTCACCCTGGTTGGCGTCAGTACTATGCTGCTGATTATGAACGCGCAGCTGACGCTACTGACACTGGTTCCCATACCGCTTATCGTCCTGGCAATGCGAGGCTTTGCCAAGTATGTGCGCCCAGCCTTTCGAGAGCGCCAGGCCGAGTTGGGTGAACTCAACGCAATCCTGCAGGACAACCTTTCCGGCATTCGCGAAATCAAGACCTTCACCCGTGAAAGGATGGAGTCAGAGCGAATCGGTGTCCGCATCGATAACTACAAACGCTCCCTCCTGCACGCCCTCAGGTTGCTGGCCACCTTTGAGCCATTTGTCCACTTCGCATCGGCCCTCGGTGTCGTTGTCGTTATCTATTTCGGCGGCAGACTGGCCCTGAGAGGCGAACTGCAGATCGAGGACCTCGTCGCCTTCTTCCTCTACCTGGAGCTGTTCTACCAGCCGGTGCGCCATCTGAGCCATGCCTGGGAGGCAATTCAGGAGGCACTGGCCGGAGCGGAGCGTGTTAGCGAACTGCTCCATGAGGAGCCGGACATTGTTGACCGGCCTGGTGCTTTGGAATACCCGGGGCGGGCGCAGGGAAACATTCTTTTTGACAATGTCAGTTTCTCCTACCTGACCGACCGGCCCATTCTGCGCAACATTGATCTGGAGATACCCGCCGGGTCCGTGGCCGCTCTCGTTGGACCGACCGGCGTGGGCAAGAGTACACTGGCAAGTCTGGTCCCCCGCTTCTACGACGTGAACGAAGGGGGGATTTCGCTGGACGGGCATGACATCCGCGACCTGACCATGGAGAGTCTGCGCAGGCAGATCAGCATCGTCCTTCAGGACGTCTTCCTATTCCACGGCTCAGTTCGTGACAATATCCTCTTTGGACGGCCGGGCGCAAGTGACGAAGAGATGGAGGAGGCGGCGCGCGTCGCCAATGCAGTCGAGTTTATAGACAAGCTGCCGGATGGTTACGATACCTTGATCGGCGAAAGGGGTGTGAAACTTTCAGGTGGCCAGAAACAACGCCTCGCCATCGCCCGCGCCATTCTCAAGGACGCACCCATTCTGATCCTCGACGAGGCGACCTCTTCAGTGGACACGGAAACGGAGCAACTGATTCAGCAGGCGCTGGAGCGCCTGATGGCCGGTCGCACGACGCTGATGATCGCCCACAGGCTTTCTACTATCCGTAACGCCGACCAAATCGTCGTGCTGCAGGACGAAGGCATCGCCGAACAGGGCAACCATGACGAACTGATGGCGGTAGACGGCATCTACCGCCATCTCAATCTTGTACAGTCTCGTCTGAATGCGCAGGAGCAGGAGCCGGTTGTCGAACAACAGTTGGAGTGGACCTCTACTGTCCGCCCCCTACCCGTCACCGTCTGAGTCGAGCAGTCGGCGCAGATTCTCACCCATGATCAGTGCCTGATCCGCCTCCCCAATGAAACTGCAATGGCTTCGGAAGCATTCGATCGCCTGGGGATAGGTCATGTTGCGCAAACAGACGGGATAGTCGGAACCCCAATACAGCCGCTCGGGACCAAACGTGTCGTACAGTGGTCGAACGATTTCCCGAATCGAATCCGCGTAAGGGAAATCCCAGAACGCCTGCTTCGTCGAATAGTAAAATCCTGATACCTTGACGCCGATATTGGAAAAACGCGCCGAGGCCAGAACCTGTGCCAGCCTCTCTTTTTCACCGACCCCGGGATGTCCCAAATGGTGGATGAAGATGGTCAACTGTGGGAACCGCTCTGCAACCCTTTGTATCGCGGCATGGTGATGCGGCGAGCACGCGATGCTGGCTATCAGGCCCAGCTCAACCGCCGTCCCGAAAAACGCCAGCCCGTCCTCTCCGTACAGCCAGCTGCCGTCGTCATCCGGCTTCATGTAATGCGTGAAAGCCTGCAACGACCAGCGCTCCGCAGCCTGCCGTAGCCGGTCGGCCGCCCCCGGCGTGTGGTAGGTCTCCGACCAGCTGCAATCTACGTCCGCCACCTGACGAATTCGCCCGGAGTACAAGTCGCTCATCCGGGCGATATAGTCATTGTTGTGCGGATTGTGCTCGATCGCGGCACAGACCAGGAAGGCCTGGTCCACACCGTTGTTGTCCATCTCGTTCAGTAGCTGCTCGAAGCGGCCCTTGCCGTGAAAGTCCGGCACCGGCGGCTCGTACGGCCAGCGTTCCCAGGCGTGGCAATGGCTGTCGATTATCATTGTCTTATTTCATCGCGCCCGCGAAAACCGGCTTCTCGAGAATCGTCTGCGTCTCGTAAATCGAGCCCCCGCGCAGTGCCTCCGGATAAGGCATCAACACAGGTACGTCAGCCAGCCGCGGACGGTTGCAAGGCTCACCGCGCAACACGGAATCCGCATATGCCTCCCAGTTGGGGTATCCCTGTAGGTACCAGGAGTCCACCGAGCAGTATTGGTAAAGAAGCAATCTTCGAGGACGGGATGAGACGTTCTTTGCCGAAGCATGCAGCGTCCGCACATGGTGGATCGAGATGCCGCCAGCCTCCAATTCTATCGGCACCGCCTTGTCCGCGTCCGGCACCTCAACCGTTACCGCGCCGGCAAAGTGTCCGTCCTGATGATGCGTGTAAATCGGGCCCTTGTGTGAACCGGGAATGACAAGCAGACAGCCGTTCTCGTACATCATGTCGTCCATACTGACGCCGACTGCCAGCAAATCATCGTTGGTATGCGGATAGAAAGCCCAGTCCTGATGCCACTCGACGGGACTGCCGTATTCCGGTGACTTCATGTTCAGCTTGTTGCCGTTCGTCCGCACACCCGGCCCCACGAGCTGCTCGGCAATGTCGAGGATGCCTGGGTGCCTGAGGCATTCTTCGTACACCTTGTGCTGCATCACCGGATCCTTGAGTCTGCGCAGCTTGGGCGACTCGGGCGTGTGGCCCGGCTCCAGGTCAAAAACGTCGGTATGCTCGGTGACGCTGGCGCTGAGTTGAACGAACTCATCAGTCACCCGGCGCAAGTCCGCTACCTCGTCAGCCGATAGGACGCCTTCCACGCCCAGGTAGCCGTTCTCGTGATAAAAATCAATCTGTTGTCGGGTCAGCATGTTGATGCTCCTTGGTGGATAGGAAAGGCGAGCAACGCTATGATTTCAACATCCGTTCAATTCTATCTCAAAAGGTAACTGCTGAGTCCATGCCCAAAGGCGCTCATGATTCAGCATTGAGATAGATGTTTCTCTCTCCTCACTTCTCTTTACTCTCTCCTCGCTTCTTTGGGCGGTCGGGCCTATTCGGCCCTCCCTTGTGCGGGGGCTCCGCCCCCGCAACGCCCCCTCTCCTACAACCTCGCGTCGCAGCCAGTGTGTGGGCAATACGAAATTGGCGACCCGTGTCGGCCCGCGCTGCCCCCCGCCAACTGGCAGATTCCGAAAATGTGCCAGGCGCGAGCAAGACAGGCGAGGCCACGCCCATAAATGCCCGACGTTCACCGCCATGACCATCGAGAGCCCGCTACAGAAATGCTGACGGTACATTCCCCCCAGGCAGACCGTACACAGAACATGGATTGGTAGTTACCTCAAAAATAAGGTTCAATCCAATCTTCTTCAATTTCAAGTCCGAAGCCCGGTGCGTCAGTCGGGACCAGCCAGCCATCCTTTGCCACAGCCTGACCGGGAATGCCCGATGACTCCTCCAGCGGTACGCCCGGCGCGGACCCGATGAAGTATTCCAGCCACGGGACGCAGGCAATGGCATGGGTGAAATGCTGGCCGAAGGGATTCCTCCCTCCTCCGTGCAGGATCACCTTCTTGCCGGCGGCGTCTGCGGCATTTGCAATCTTCAGACAAGTGCTCAGACCGCCCACCCAGTTGATGTCCGGTTGCAGAATGTCGACGACATTGTGCCGCAGCGCCCACTGAAAGGGCATGTGCGTATACCAATGTTCGCCCGTGCTCAGCGTCTGCCAGGGAATGCGCTCCCGCACCTCGACATGGCCGTCCAGGTCCTCCGAGAGCAGACACTCCTCCATCCACTTGAGCCGGTAAGGGCGCAGCGTTTCCGCCAATCTCACCGTGTACTCAATGTCGAAGGCCATCCAGCAGTCCAGCATCAACTCGGCTTCTTCCCCGACCAGTTCCCTGGCTTCTGCCACCATCTGCTCGTTCTTGCGCAGGCCGTCCAGTCCGTCCGCGGGACCATACGGGCACGCCAGCTTGAATGCCTTGAAGCCTAACTCTTTGTACCAGTCCAGATCGTTCCCGGTCGAATAACAGAACTGTTTCTCCTTCTGTGGGCCGCCGATGAGACTGTAGACCGGCCTGCCCAGCAACTTACCCTTGGCATCCCACAATGCCAAATCCACGGCGCTGACAGCATAGGCAGCCAGTCCGACCGAACCGTACGGCTTTGTCATGCGGAACATCATGTCTGACAACCTCTGAGTTGCCAGACCGTCCTCGCCAATCAGATTGGGCGCAATATGATCGTCAATAATGGCCGCGGCCACCCGCCCATTATCCGTCAGACCCAGCCCCCACGTCCCGTCCTCCAGAGTAACCTTGCACCAGACCGGCCCCCACCGTTTGGGAGTCCACAGGCTCCGGTGCCGTTTGACTTTCGGGTACCATGACATGGGGTTGGCGACCTCGGCCGTCTCCGCCCAGCCCTTGCGTCTAGGCTCGGTTCTTTTTTCAGGGGCGGGGAAGTTGACGCGAACTGCCTGAATATCTGTGATTTTCATGTCAAGAATCCTCCACGCTATTGAAACGGCCTAGATGAATGAATTCGCTTCAAGGACGAGCTCTATGCCTGCTCCTGATTTGAGGCACTCCCAGGACGAAAACGCAATGTGCTTTCACTGCTTTCGGCACCGCTATCGGCGCCGGCGTCCATCTCCTTCTGCAACAGTCGAAGCAGTTCTCGACGCTCTTCGGTATTCAGACCTGCCAGCCTCTCTTCAAGCGTTCCCGTTTCGAAAACGAGTTCACGTATTCTCTTGCCGTATTCCAACACCTTCTCCGGCGTCAACACCTCCGCCATGTTCAACTCTCCTTTTACACTGAGCGTCTGGCTCAGACCAAGAGCATAGGCGTGCAATTCCATCGACTCTGCAAACTCGTATCTGGCCAGCGAAGCGAAACCTGCTTCTCTTTCTTGCTTGCGGCTGGCGAAGAGTTTGACAATGGCATTATTGGGTTCTGCTGGCAGCCGGTTTAGCGCCAGAAGCATTACTCGTCCCACAAAAGGAAGTTCGGTATGAAACACGCCTCGCTGCGACTCTTCGTATCCCCACTGGGCCAGCCGGCTCTTCTGAGGCGTCTTCGCGCTCAGCACAACCGGCAGCGTTTGTCTCCTCGAAAGTCTCTGCACCTGGCGGTAGAAGAGGTCATAGGCGGCCGCCTGGAGTATCCCATCCTCGGTTACCGATTCAGTGTACTTGAACTCAATCAGGATATGTGCAGCCGAACTGTCGCGTATACCGTCCGGCAGTCGCGCCCGCTGCGCATCCGTCCAGGCCGTGCCCTCCCGCCGCAAGAGCAGAATGTCCACCCTGGGCGACTCGCTCAGAATGCTCGACTCCGTCGTAACGTTCACCTGGACCGCCGCCAGGCTTAGCCGCATGCCCGAGCCCAGAAGCCGGTGGTACTGCACTCGCGCTGTATCGTCAGCCATGATTGGGGGACATATGGCTCAAATCGCGATTCTATTCCGCTGAGTCGCTGGCCAGCTCTCAGCCTTCAGCTTGCCGCACCTGGCAAAAGGGCTCCGCTTCCTCTAACTTTGCGGTACGAACGCGGACTTCCTTCGCGGCTCCAATCCGCGCCTAAACGGTACTTGATTTAGGGGGAGATGTCAAAGCCCACGCGCGCAGCAATCTACTCGTCTGACCGTATTCGGTAGCGGTTCCCCACTGAAGGGACAGAATTGCCAAACTGCGATATAATCGCCCGAAATACAGCGGTTGACACCGTGTCCCGCGCTGTGCAAACTATCTCGTCATCCTGCCCCATATCAATGACCTCCCTGCACCCTTCAGATACAATCAACGTTCGCGACGACGAGCGGTTTGACGAACAAGCCGTCGAGGCATTCCTGCGCGGCAAGCTGCCCGGTACTGATAATCCCTTAACTGTGCGCCAATTCGGCGGCGGCGCCGCCAACCTCACCTATCTGCTTGACTATGGCAGCCACGAGTACGTGCTGCGCCGGCCCCCGCTGGGCCCTGTTGCCCCCTCCGCCCATGACATGGCCAGGGAGTCAAAGGTACTCCTGCGGCTCTGGAATGCGTATCCCCTTGCTCCACGCGCCTTTCTCTTCTCTGATGACGAGTCCATCGTCGGCGCACCCTTCTTCGTGATGGAGCGTCGCCACGGAATCGTCGTCCGCGATTCGATTCCAGCGGTCTACGACACTTGGACCGATGCCCCTGCGCGCATGAGCTTTGCGCTCGTCGAAGCGCTCTCAGACCTCCACGCGGTCGACTACGAAGCTATCGGTCTGGGAGATTTGGGTCGGCCTGCCGGCTTCATCAGACGGCAAATCGAAGGCTGGTGGCGGCGTTGGCAGGCGGCAAGGCTGGAGGAACTGCCGGAGATGGATGCCGTTTACAACTGGTTGCGAGAAAACGAGCCCCCGGAGAGTTCACCGTCGCTCGTCCATAACGACTATAAGTTGGACAATGTCATGCTGGACCCAAATGACCCAGGACGCATCGTCGCCGTCTTTGACTGGGATATGTGCACCCTCGGCGATCCCCTCTCGGACGTCGGCGCCTTACTGGCCTGGTGGTGCCTGCCCGACGACCCGCCCCACTTCAGGACCATGGCCATGATGCCGCTCGACGACCGCTTCCTGCGCCGCCAGCAGCTCATCGACCACTACGCCCAACACAGCGGCCGCGACCTGTCCCAAATTCACTTCTACCATGCGCTCAGCCTCTTCCGCGTGACCGTCATCATCGCCCAGATTTACGTCCGCTACGTGCGCGGCCAGACGCAAGACAAACGCTTCGCCGCCTTCGGCCCCCGCATCCCCGCCGCGGCCCAGGCCGCCCTCGAAGTGGCAAAAGGCCGCTAAGGCTTCGTGAAACGCCTTAGCGCTGCTCGCCCGTAGGGGCGCCCTTCGCGTACTTCCTGGCGGACACCGGCTTTATCGATATACGGATTTCTTTCCATCCGTCCTGGCTATCACCAGGATTGACGAAGAGTTCCGGACTGACTATCATATCCCCAATTGCAGAACAAGAACACCTTTCATCCAACTCGGAAGGAGCAATTAACGTGCAGGAACATAAAGTCTCAATGCTGGGCACCGGCCTGATCGGCATGTTCTACACCATGTCCCTCAACGGCGGCAGGGGCAGAGACCGAGTGCAGCTCGTCTACTCTCGCACGCAAGAAAGAGCCAGTGCATTTGCAGAAGAATGGGGAATCCCCGCCTGGACCACAGATCTGACCGAAGCCTGTACCTCCGACGACATAGACACCGTCGTCATCGGCCTGCCCAACCACATCCACGAAGAGTGCGTAGACCTCGCCGCCGCCGCCGGCAAGGCGATTCTCTGCACCAAGCCCCTCGGCCGCACCGCCGCCGAAGCCAAGCGCATGATGGACAAAGTCGAAGAAACCGGCGTCTTCGGCGGCTACCTCGAAGACCTCTGCTACACGCCCAAGACCCTGAAGGCAATCGCCTCCGTCGAGGAGGGTGCCCTCGGCCACGTAACCTGGGCCTGTTCCCGCGAAACGCACCCCGGCCCCCACAGCGACTGGTTCTGGGATCTCGAACAGGCCGGCGGCGGCGCCATCGTTGACCTCGGCTGCCACTGCATCGAAATCGTCCGCAGCTTCATCGGCAAAGACATCCGCCCCGTCGAAGTAATGTGCTGGGCCGACACCCTCGTCCACCCCATCGACGCCGAAGACAACGGCATCGCCCTCATCCGCTTCGAAAACGGTGCCATCGGCCAGTTCGAAGTCAGCTGGTCATTCCGCGGCGGCATGGACCTGCGCGACGAAGTCGCCGGCACCGAGGGCACCATCTGGCTCAATCACTTCCTCCGCACCGGCTATGAAATGTACACCAGCGGCGCCGGCGCCGGCTACGTCGCCGAAAAGGCCGAGTCCGAGAGCGGCTGGCTTTTCCCGGTCGGCGACGAAGTCGTCGAGCTCGGCTACAACGACATGTTTGACGACATGTTCAACGCCCTCGACCAGGGCGCCGAACCCAGAGAGACCTTCTACGACGGCTACATCGTAAACGCCGTCATCGACGCCTGCTACCGCTCAGCATCCTCGCGTCAGTGGGAACCCATAGAGCTCGAAGTCTGGCGGGGCCGCGAAAACGTCCCCCTCATCCGCGACAGCCGCGGGCAGCAGTCTGCCGCCGCAACCGAACCTGATCCCGCCGAAGCCCTCGCCGCCGCCGGTCTGACAATCCTCAAACAGGAACGCATGCCGGGCGGCCAGATCAAAGTCATCATGAAGAACGAAGAGACCGGTGAGCTCAGCCAGGAAATCATTGAGAACGCATGACCCCTGACTCCCTGCCAAATGGCGACCATCATTCAACATGGTGATCATGTTTCTCTCTCCTCACTCCTCTTCGCTCTCTCCTCGCTTTTGGGCGGTCGGGCCTATTCGGCCCTCCCTTGTGCGGGGGC